>NZ_JBUOIV010000004.1:0-172320 GCF_055467485.1 Desulfosarcina sp.
TTCCGGTACCGGCTTTCTGGAGGCCCCGAGAGGGGCGTTGGGGCACTGGATTAACATTCAGGGATCGACGATCGATAACTACCAGATGGTCGTGCCGACCACCTGGAACCTGGGACCACGGTGCGCCAAGGGTAATCCCGGTCCCCTGGAACAAGCACTTGTCGGGGTCCCTGTCGTCGACCCGGCCAATCCAGTTGAAGTCATCCGGGTGGTTCACTCCTTTGACCCCTGTATCGCTTGCGGGGTTCATGTAATTGATACCAGTGAGGACAAAACCTACGCGGTGAAGGTCGTTTAGAGAGAACCAAAAGGGGCTCGGATTTTCCGCACTGGTGATTTCGAGCCTCCTTTTAAGTTTAAACTTAAAAAAACTAACTTTACATCCAATAACTTTTTGTATTTGTAAACCTTTTTGCTAATCCCGCCATCGACACCAACGATATCAGAAAATGGTACTAATAGCGGTTTACGGCTTTATTTTTTCCTATACGTCCGATGCAATTATCGCTTAACTGCAACCACCGCAACTCAGTGCATCTTTGATGCTTTTTCTTTGCTCCCCCCGTATTTATACGTCAATCCTATCCCATAGTGTTCGACATTGATGAAAGTAGCACCTGGCACTGGGTCGCTTGGGGGTATCGCTTTCATATCTTTACGTTTTTTAAACGATTTGCGATTAACCTTCCTGTTATTTTTAAAAATAATAAATATTTAGCTTGCTTTATCGCGAATAAAGCTTATTATCACTTAAATCAATTAAGTCCCATCGAATGTATGGGATAGTTCCTTTCTGTGAGAAAAACCCATTTGTCTAAGTGGCACCCTCCAGTCTGTGACGTTGAAAATTATAAGAAAGGAGGATGTTATCATGGCCAATGGAATTGTTAAGTGGTTTAACGACTCAAAGGGTTTCGGATTCATTGAGCAGGAAGATGGAGCAGATGTATTCGTTCATCATTCAGCGATCAATGCAACCGGCTTCAAATCCCTCAACGACGGCGATCGCGTGTCATTTGACATCGAGCAGGGCCCCAAAGGACCGTCTGCCAGCAATGTCACTGTGATCTAAGTTATTTTTCCGAAAAAAAGGCGCTCTCCCTGAATACGGGGGAGCGCCTTTTTTATTGAAGAGATGACTCGCCATTCGCTGACATCACCCCTTCTGCTTCAACATATTATCCCATCAATCCTTGTGGATAAGCACACACGCACCTGATGGCTGCCTCCAATTGCCCCCCCATGTCAAGAATCACCGTCAACAAGACAAACGATCCCCGGGCCGCTCGCTGTCGGTCCCGCTGCTTTGATTTTCGACATGTTTACTTCGCTCCGACAAGCGGCGTGAATGCGCTGGCTGCCGTCGATCAATCAGCCGGTTTTCATCGATGACCATGTGGTTGACAAGGGAGAATCAGCATACTACATCTCGTTGACCGATGGCAGTATTCAACCAACAGATGAGATGGAGGCCAAATGGCGAAAATCCGCAAGTGCAAATTGTCCTGGGAAGCTTCAGACTCGGAACAGGTGATCGGCTATAAGCTTTATTGGTCAAAGGCGGCCGAGGTCGGATACGATTCCAAATACATCAAGGTGGGAAACGTCACTGAAATAGCACTGCCCGATGATGTCACCCTTTCGGATGGTCCGGTTATGTTCGGCGTGACGGCGATTGACAAGGACGGCAATGAATCGGACATGACCAGGATCAACGAACCCTACCAATTGCATGTGCCCAAAGCGCCGGCGGGGCTGTCCCTCAAACCGCTGGACGAATATAAGTTGGTTGGCGCGACGAACCCTGCGATCGATGAATCGCAGAACATCGCCCTGGTCAGTCCGGAACCAGACGACAAGGAGGAATCCTTGGCCCAGGCGATTGAAACCAATGATTACGGCCAACCCGCAAGAATGAAGTATTATGATGATGTAGGCTACCGCAAGACGCATTAGACGGCAACCCGGTTCGTCATCCCGGACGGCGCAACCACTGTGTGGCAAAGGTTCTTTACAACGCGCCGCGCAGTCGCGGAGGCAGGATGAAGACTTTCCTTGCCCCCTCCTTAAGCGAGATCGCCGATTCCGGGCAGAACCGGGCGCAAACCCCGCAGCCGAGGCATGCGCCTTCATCCCGCTGGGCCACCCCGTTTTCGTTCAGGACAATCGCATCCGTCGGACACCATTCCAGGCAGGTGCCGCAGCCCGTGCACGCCTCGACATCGATCACCGATAGGGTGTTGGTGGAATTGATCATCGGCAGGGTTCCATCCCGCCAGATGCGCAGGGTATCGCAGCAATCCTTGCAGCAGTTGCAGATGCTGGTTTCCGGGCTGGACTCCCGGGATCCGGGGTGGAATGCCTTGTGGATCAGACCGGCCTGCTCGGCTTCTTTCAGGATTTTCAGGGCCTCCTCGCGGGTGACCTTCCTGGCAAAACCCTGGGAGCTGGTATGCCGCGCGGATTTGCCGAAGGAAAAGCAGTTCAGCACCGGCGCATCCATCTTGCACGTGTCTCCCAGCAGGCTCCGCCGCTGGCGACAAAAGCAGTGCCCCACGGCGATGTCGTCAAACTTGTTGATGATCGCTTCGACCGTCTGGCTCGGGAGTATGGATTCTTCGACGGATTCCAGGGATTTTTCGACCGGAATGACGCGGATCGCCTTGCCATCGACAGTTCGGGCGGCCGGCACGGTCCGGTCAACGGCAGGGGCCGCCGCGAACAGGGGTGCGAGTGCATCGTAGTTCCCCTGGGTCTGGTCGCGCAACTCGGCCAGCAAGCGTTCGAACAGAACGGCCAGTTCCTTTTCCGCCTCGCTGCCGGTCAGGGGGCCCATGAATTGATATTCCATCACCCCAACCATCATCAGCGGCAGGAGCCGGTAGATCATGATCCCGCTGGAACTGGGCTGATTGAATACCAGCCCTTTTTTGGCCAAGGAGGCGGTCAGCCTCTCAATTTTTTCTTCTGAAAACCCACTCGACGCGACAAGCTGGTCCATGGTCTGGGAGGGTTGGTCACGAAACGCATCGATCATGTCCAGTTCGTCCTCGGCGTTCCCAACGAGTCGCTGGACGATGGTGACCGCCGTATCGGAGACCGGAAATTGGATCAGCCCCTGCCGGCAGATGACGCTGGCCGCTCGTTTGGTTTTTTCAATCAACGTGATTGGCGTCATGGATCGGTTTCCTTTCCGTGTTTGATCGCAAGGGTTAAGTGGGTTTCTGCCCGGGCCACACTAACCGAAGCGACCACCGAAAGCAAGACACCCGAATTCCTGGGCAATGCAATATGACTCAAGCCTTGGATAGATCGCAGACCCCGTGAATCAAATCGGTAAGCTGCCTTTTGTTTATTGAACTCATTATTAGGCGGCCTGTCCGGTCCTACGAACGGTTGCCGCCCTTGTTCCCTCACATTCAGCGAGGTATAATTACAATTTAGATACGATCGCCGGTCATAACTTGATCGCACAAGCTTCAGGGTGATTGACTTGGGAAGGATCTGGATGAACCGATCTGGGAAAACGGCCAGACCGGAACTGACCCGCTAACGAGAAACATGGGGGTGGTATAAAAAATGAACAAGCAACTGCAGGCCAATATGGCGCACATGACCTACGGGATCTATGTGCTCACCACCCGGTACGAAACCATCATCAACGGGATGATCGCCTCATGGGCAAGCCAGGTGTCCCACGACCCGCCCCTGATCATGGTGGCCGTTCATCCCAACCGCTATTCCCATGGCCTATTGGAGAAGAGCGGCCATTTTGCCCTGCATATCCTCGCCAGGGAGCAGAAGGATCTGTTGGCACGATTCAAAGGTCCGGACCCCGAATTAAAATTTGCCGCCATTGCCTGGCACGACGGTGTAACCGGGTGTCCCATCCTGCAGGACTGCATCGGCAGTTTGGAGTGCCGCATCCGGCAGACCCTGATACCGGGCAACCACACCCTGTTTATTGGAGAGGTGGTCGAGACCGCCTTCAACGGGCAACAAACACCCCTGTGCACGTTGGATTACCAGGGATGCTACATCGGTGACAAGTAACTGAGGACTGAGGACTGAGGACTGAGGACTGAGGACTGAGGACTGAGGACTGAGGACTGAGGACTGAGGACTGAGGACGATAATGCGTTGCTTGCCTCCGAGTCAAGCACAAAGGATGTGCGGAACCGATGTGCCTCTCCCATCCCAAACCGCACCATTCACTCGAGTGTTTGTTCGTTCACCAATCCCGCCGGTAGCGACGGGGTTGTGCGAGCTTTCGCGGTTCAACCATCTACAGCCTGATCTCGACCTTGCCGTTGAGATAGGCCTTGACGGCGGAGATGGGCACTTCGCGCCGATGAAAGATGCCGGCGGCAAGGGCCGACTCGGCATCGGTTTTTTCGAAAACCTCCGCAAAATGGGCTTCGCAGCCGGCCCCGCTGGAGGCGATCACCGGGATGCTGACCGACTGTTTCACGGCGTTGATCAACTCGATGTCAAAGCCCATGTTGGTGCCGTCCCGGTCGATACAGTTGAGCAGGATCTCCCCGGCCCCCAATCGTTCGCATGTCCGGGCCAGGGTCACGGCATCCACATCCCGGCCTTCCCGTCCACCTTTCACCGTGCACTGAAACCAGCAGTACCGCTGGCCTTTCGGACCGGGGATGGCCGTTTCGATGGTGGCATGCGGTGTCTGATCCGGCGAATCCACATAGACACGGCGCGGATCGATGGAGATCACCACGGCTTGATTGCCGTATACGTGGGAGATCTGCTCGATGGCGCTCCTGCCGGTCGGTCGGCCGGTCTTCAGAACCGCCTCGACGACATCCACCGCGTCACTGCCGATGGAAATCTTGTCCGCCCCGGAACGAAAGTACTCGGCCGCCACTTGCAGGGCCGTGTAGGTGCGACCGTTCTTGTCGGTGTAATCCCGGATGCCACCACCGATGGTCAGCGGCACGAAAACGTTTTTCGACGTTTCCTTGAGGACCTCGATCATGGGCATGTCCTCCAGGGGGAAATCCCGGAACCCGGTGATGTTCAGAAAGGTGATTTCATCGGCCCCTTCCTCGAAGTAGCGTCCGGCCAGTTCTACCGGCTTACCCAGGTTGCGCACGTTGCCGTCTTCCCTCACATCATACTGGTCGCCCTTGGTGACCACCAGATCACCCCGGTCGTTGGCGCGCACATCCAGACAGGCGATGATGCGCTTGGCCAGGCGGGTCTGAGGCGGGCAAGTAGACGGGATCGCCACGCGACGGTCCTGGCGGATAAAATTCTCCAGCAGGGTCAGGCCGGAAGCCCCGCTTTTCTCCGGATGGAACTGGGTACCCTGGATGCCTCCCTTTTGGACCGCACTGACAAAGGGGTATCCGTAATCGGTGGTGGTCAGCACCACCGCCGGATCGTCGGCCACGGCGTGGTAGGAATGCACAAAGTAGAATTTCTCGTCGCCCTGCAGCGTGTCGAACAGGCCCGTGGGCTGTTTGACGCTGATGCCGTTCCAACCGATATGGGGAACGGCCAGGGCGACGTCGAAGCGTTTCACCCGCCCGGACAGGACACCCAACCCCCTCTCCTCCGGCGCTTCGTCGCTGCCCTCGAACAAGGCCTGCATCCCCACGCAGATTCCGAGAAACGGACGCCCGGATCCCAGGTAGCCCAGAAGCGGCTCCACGAATTGCTTTTGCCTGAGAATCTGCATCATGCTGCCGAAGTTTCCCACCCCGGGAAAGACCAGCTTTTCGGCGTCAAGGATGTCGCGTCCGGTTTTGGCGACCGAGATCCGTTCGCCCAACTTTTCGATGGCGTTAATCACGCTGCGTACATTTCCCGCACCGTAGTCCAGCAGGGTAATCATCGGCGTCCTCTATAGGGTTGGTTGGGTTGGCAAAGAGCGTACAATTACACGACGCGCCGGCCGGGGACAACAGTTTTTTCGTATACGCGCAAGGCATCGGTACATGGGGCGGGCTTTCATTCCGGGGGTTCAATCCGGAAGGTATGGGAGATCCGGGCGTTGAGCGAGGCCATGGCGCCGCAGTATTTTTTCTCCGACAGGTCGATGGCCTGTTGGACGGCTTCGGGTTTGATCTTCGTCCCATAAACCACATACTCGATGGTGATGTCGGTATAGCGTTTGGGGTACGCCTCGGCCCGATCTCCGGAAATATTGATCTCGAATCCGGTGACGTTCACGCGCTTTTTTTTAAGGATCGTGATCACGTCCATGGCCGTGCACCCGGCCGTACCCATGAGCATGAGTTCCATTGGGCCGGCACCGCCGCCGCTGTCCGACGAATCCATCACCACGGCAGGCCCGCTGCCGGCTCGTGCCACAAATTGCAGGTCATCGATCCATTTCACTTGCGCTTGAATGGCCATCTCACCACCGTCCCCTTCCATTGTAGAGTTGTTTTCAAACCACCGAATAAACCACCACGGGTTCCACTTTTCCCTTGACGGAATGCTGACCCATCGGCTGCAGACGAAGGCCCGATCGGTCGAGCCGGTTACGGGTCTCGCCGCTGACTAGGATGTCGGTAGCCAGTTTTTTATTGAGCACCTGGAGCCTCGAGGCCAAATTGACGGTGTCGCCCAGCATGCTGTAGCTTTTCCGCTTGGAACTGCCCACATTACCCGCCAGAACCGGTCCGCTGTGAATACCGATGCCATGCTGAATCTCAATGTCACCGCGTTCGCGGCGCTCCAGGTTGAGCCGCTGCATCGCCGCACGCATGGCAAGTGCGGCTGCCACGGCCTGGTCCGGATGATTCCCGGCGGTACCCGACGCGTCGAACACCGCCTCGATTTCGTCCCCGATGAACTGGAGCACCACACCCCCATGGCTGCTGATCACGCCTTCCATTTCGGTAAAGTAGCGATTGATCATTTCCACCACGGCCCTGGGGCTTCGCTTTTCCGCAAAACCGGTGAAGTTGCGCAGATCGGCAAACAAAATGGTCACATCCAAAATTTCTCCTGACGGCGAAATGGCGTCATCGAGAATCTTGCGGCTGATCTCCGGGGATACGTATTTGTCAAAACTGGACCGGCAGAAATCTCTTTCCTTCAGACCCAGCATCATCAGGTTGGTTTTTTCGGCCACCCGCGCAAATTCGTCACTGGACAGAATCGGCACCTGTTTTTCGAGGTTGCCCCGGCTGATCTCGTCCATGGCCGCTAGCTGGGTGTCCAGGATCTCGGTCAGATTGGAGGCGTATCGGCGGACAATGATCAAGGATATACCCAGCAGCACGCACAGGGCGAAGGCGATTTCCTTGAAAATGCCCCAGTATATCTCAGGCCGTGAAAAATCCTGGCCGATCAGGTAGTAGACGTCCAGCAACACCATCAACAGGATTGAAAAGGCCATGATGCCCAAGACGGACACGATCAGGACAACGATCTTCTTGCTAACCGTCAACCGGTTTCCCGATGGCATGGAAAACGTCCTGCGCCCCTTGAGGCGACCGACCAACCGCCGCTCGGTGGAGAGGTAGCCCAGCATGCCGCTGAACGTGCCGAAAGCCGCACAGGCGACCAACACCTTAATGCCTGTCGAAGCGAAGGGGATGAAAAACACGTAGTAGATGAATACCATCACGAGACCGGCGACGACCCATGCCGCCAGGTCGGCCAGAAACGCGTGCCACGGAAGACGAAAGAGCTGTTGGATGGGCGGTTCCTCCTTCAACATAACGGCGTTCGTCCGCCCGAGAAAGCGCAACCGCAATGGCAGCACGGCAAGGATGGGACCGTAAGAAATCAGCACGGCCTTTGTATACCCGAGGCCGTCTAAAAACGGTCAGACCTGTGCACCGTAAACGACCAGGATGGCAGTGAACGACAGGTAAACGCAAATCAGTTCAACCATGGCATCCTTCTCCAGCAATTGACGATGAGCGGAAAACAATCTCGCCGCCTTTCACGGTCAAGCGGCACGGATTGCCGCCCATACGATAGGCCAGTTCGGCCGGTTCTTCGATGTCCCACACGGCGAAATCGGCCTGTTTGCCGACCTCGAGGGTTCCCCAGCGAGCTTGCATGCCCAGTGCCCTGGCGGCATTGACCGTGAAACCGGCCAGTGCTTCGGCCGGGGTGAGTCCGAAACTGACACAGGCCATGTTCATCATGAGCAGCGGGGATGTCGTGGGGCTCGTGCCCGGATTGCAGTCGGTGGACACGGCCATGGCCACCCCCTTGCTGCGCAGCAGGTCCACCGGCGGTTTACGGGTTTCGTTGAGATAGTAGAACGCACCGGGCAGCAACACGGCCACCGTGCCGGCGGCGGCCATGGCCGCCGCACCGTTCGCGTTCAGGTGTTCCAGGTGATCGGCGCTCAGGGCACCGAACTGGGCTGCCAGAGCTGCCCCGTTGCTGTCGCTGAGCTGTTCGGCATGCAGTTTGACCCGAAGGCCGTGCTGCCGGGCGGTGCTGAAGACGCGTTCGGTCTGTGCCAGGGTGAAGGCGATCCGTTCGCAGAACGCATCCACGGCCGTTGCCAGGCCGTCGGCGGCAACGGCGGGAATCATCTCTTCGACCACCAGGTCGATATAGGCGTCCGGCCGCCCCGTGTATTCCGGCGGCAGGGCATGCGCACCCAGAAACGTCGCCATGACGGTGGCCGGGAAATCCCGGTCCAACTGCCGGACGACCCGCAGCATCTTCAACTCGTTTGGCGTATCCAGACCGTAGCCGGACTTGATCTCCACGGCGGTCACCCCTTCGGCCAGCATGGCCTTGAGTCGACCTGCGGACTGGTGATAGAGATCGGCATCCGAGGCGTTTCTGACTGCGTTGACGGTGCTGATGATACCGCCGCCGCCCCGGGCGATCTCTTCGTAGGTGGCGCCGTTCAACCGCATTTCAAATTCTCTGGCGCGATTGCCCGCGTGGACCAGATGGGTGTGGCAGTCGATCAACCCCGGGGTGACGCATGCATGGTCAAGGCGGTGCACCGACCGGGCTCTGTTCAGGGCATCCGCAGGAAGCGCTTCCACCGCCCCCAGCCACACGATACGCCCCTCGTCGACGGCCATGGCACCTTTTTCAATGACACCATAAGGCGTTTGATCGGCCAAGGTGGCCAAGCGGGCGTCCAGCCAGAGAGTGTCGACCGTTGCGGGAAATCTGCAGGGCGTCATCGCGAAAGGGTCCAATCAGTATGTTCGTATGTATATATCTGTAATTTATATATTTTTAAACTAGTATAGACAACTGTTTATGTGTTTTATCATCGGGTGTCAAGCGCTTTTCAAAATGAACCCGGGCAACCCAGGAAAATGGCATCCGTGGAAGACGGCTCACTTCGTAGGCGATGCCATTCGTTCAGCCGACCAGCCTGCTGGAGATGCAGGCACGGCAGGTACCGGACCGGTGGCCGGCGGCATCGGAAAGGGAAAGCACGCCGACAATCGATTCAGGGTCGCCGTCGTGAACGAAAATGCGCCCCAGGTCGCCAACCAGCATGCGAGTAAGGGCCTGGTTGATGGTATCGTTTCGATCGCACGAGATCACCGGTTTGCTCATCACCGCAACGGCTTTTGCGCTGGGAGCGATCCCCCGGTACCAGGCCAGGACCAGGTTGGTCTTTGAAATGACGCCGGCCGGGTGCCCGCTGTCATCGATCACCAGAACAGCGCTCATCCGGTGCGCGGTCAGGGCCTCCATCACTTGATAGAGATCATCGCTGACCGTGCAGGTGATCACCGACGATGTCATCACTTCCGACACGGTGGTTTCCTTGGGTTGATGGTCATCCTCACCTGCTGCGGCCTGCCGCATACTGCTTTTACGGCAGCTGCGGCAGGTCTGGAACACCACCCCCAGGATGTCTCCGTAATTCAGCATGCCTTCGAACCGTCCGGAATCGGCCCCGACCACGAAAAGTTGGTGAACGCCGCAGTTAACCATGATGTCCAGCGCATGTTCCAGTCCGTCGTCGAGAAAGCAGGTCAGCAGGGGGCCTGCCATAATTGCCTCCAGCGGCGTGCCTGCAGGCATCTCCGCGTAATATGCACCCGCCATGTCCGTCTTGGAGACGATTCCAGCCGGTCTTCCTTCCGAATCCGTCACCAGCAAGGCATCCGCCTTGTACTTGATCAGCCGGCCGATGCCGGTCAAAATCGACGCCGACCTGTCCAATGAAATCACCTGGCGGCGCATGGCTTCCTTGACCCGCATTCCACTGAGCACACTTCGCGTCCTGGCCAGCGGCATGCTTGACCTCCCCTTCTCTATCCCAAATATTGCTGCAACAGGTGGTAGAAAAGATCGGAAATATAAACGATACCCACCACCTCCTGGTTCAGGACCACCGGCAACCGCCGGACATGGCGTTTGATCATGATATCCACAATGGCCAGCAAATGGGTTTGCGGGGCAATGGTCACCACGTCGGTGGTCATCAGATCACCAACCCGGATCGATTTCACCCGCCCCAACAGATCTTTGAATGCGCCGGCCTGTTCGTCATCCTCCAGTTCCTGCCAGATGTTGGCATGTCGCGGGTGGACAAACAGCAGGATGTCGTACATGGAAAGCATTCCCACCAGCCGGTCCCTGTCGTCGGTGACCATCAAACCGAACACATTTTTCCCGTGCTCCCGACTGGCGGCCTTGAAACGATTGACCGCCTCGGTAATCGTATCATCGGGCTTCAAGGTCATAAAGCGGGTCGTCATTACATCGGCGGCATGCATGGCTCGACTCCCGAGACAAAAAAGCTAACTCTGCTCATTCATCACATCTACTGGATTCATTTTTCCGATATCCCACCAATCGATCTTTATATTCCCAATCCGACAATCCTTTAAACTTACGATCCGTGTGATATTCGGAAATGGTAAATTTCAGGTTCAGGCCAAGGCCGCAGCCTTTTTTTTTAACCGCAGGCGCAGCAGCACTAAGTCGAGGATTTAAAAAAAGCGAGAACGCCGGCCTGGGCAGAAAGATGCCGTTTGTGGATGTTCACTGCTTCGGTGTTCGTCTCAGCAGCACGTAGGTGGCGCCGGTGCCGCCGTCACAGAACCGGGCACTGGTGAACGCGATCACCCAGCGTTTCCAGCGTCCGCTGACCAGCCAACGGGTCAGGTTCCGTTTAAGCACCGGCGGCCCGGGAGAGCACCGCCCCCGCCCGTGAACCACCAGCACCGCCCTTTTACCGGCGGCGATGGCCTGTTCCAAAAACCGGTCAACGTGCGATTTTGCCGCGGTGAGGTTCAATCCGTGAAGATCCACATGATCCTGGATGGAAAAGTACCCACCGTGCAGGCGGCGGAACATCTCCGGCGGCATGGGTTCGGTTGAGCCCTCAAGATACTCGGCGGTATGTCTGAGAACGAATCCATCGCCGGTTTCCACCAGCCGCCTGAGCTGTCGGATGGCTTCGGCATCGGGATCCTCGCAAAGCGGTTCAGCTGGCGTCGGCCTTGCCCGAACCGTCGGGTCGATTCTTTTGCTGCACAGCGGACTCACATCGGCCATGGCCTGCCGGAACAATCTTCTCTCTTCGCGCGGCGTCGGCCGGCGAACCGGCGGTTCGGGCAGGCAGACCTCGGGAAGACGGATGTTGTTATCGGCAAGAATCTTGCCCAGACATTCGAAGGGGCGGTTTTCGATGGACAATCGACGGCGTGACATGGCCTTGACCGTGGATTCGGCGGTTCAGTGGTTCAACACCCGAACCGGTTTTGCGTGATTCCCGCAGCCGCTTCAGAAATAGTTTCGAAAAACAGCCCTCCGGTCGGCGCCATCGAGGCATTGAAAATAATCAGCCAAGATATCGGCATGATCGAACGCCAGGGGAGCCGGCAAGGCCCCGGCGGAAAAGACACCGGCCGCGATTGCGTCATCCGCGGGGACCGGCAGCCCGTCCGCCGTGGCAATGAATACCGTCGTCAGGGTATGATGCCTCGGGTCCCGGTCCGGTCGGGAATACACGTAAAGCAGATCTTTCAGGCGGACGTCCAGGCCGGTCTCCTCGCGCGCCTCTCTGACGGCGCAATCTTCAACCGATTCACCATAGTCGACGAACCCCCCCGGAATAGCCCATCCATAGGGTGGATTTTTGCGTTCGATCAATACGATACCGCCCTTCACCTCAATGATAATGTCGACCGTGGGCAGCGGGTTTCTGTATGGTTGGGTCATGCTACAGTTCCGGCGGGCCTGATGGTATCAGGCAGACGAAGGTCAATTGATGGTCACCGGCATTTCTGATCTGGTGTTCTTCATCGCCCGGTATGAAGGCCACGCTGCCGGCCTGGACCGGCACCCACTTGCCGTTTTGCCACACCTCACCATAACCGGCATGAAAGAAGATCTCATGCTCCCAATCGTGTTTATGCCTGGGCGTGAAGCCGCCGCTCTCCAGTTCGAACACACGCATGCAAAAGTTGGGGGCGCCGTCTGCCTTGCCGATGACCACACGGCCTGAAACGCCCTTGACCATATCATTTTCAAAACGGGTTTCCGGTTCGTGGCTGTATTGAATCACTTTCATGGATCGTACCCTGCCTTTCTGTGAGAACACGGGTGATTGGATGCAATACGATGAAACTATGAATCTGCCTGTATCCTGTCAACTGTTTTATGCGACGCGCCCGATCAGGGCGGCGCGAGTCAACCCCCCCCTGCCGACCCAATCGATCAAACCGGCAGCGGGTCAACCCGCATATCCGTTTATATCGCCAGCGAAACGGATCGTGCGGGAACCGGCGAGAACGACAGCGCACCCAAACTGTCTGCTTGACTATCCGGTTGATTTACGATGGAATGACCGCGTTTCTTGCTGGCCGACAGCCTGCCGGGGTGATAAAAGCGATTGCATTAGGCCAAACCGCCTTGGCAACCTACATGTAAGGACGGGAGGATGGTGATGGATCTGAAGACGGCATGTCCGCACAAGCTGATGGATGCTCAAACCGCCATATCCAATATCAAAAATGGAAGCCGCGTGTTCATCGGAACCGGGTGTGGAGAACCCCAGCACCTGATTCGGACCATGGTGGAGGATTTGAGCATGCAGGATATCATGGTTTATCAGATGCTGTCCTGGACCTTTTCCAACTACGTGGACGATCCCCGGTTTTTGAGGCGATTTTCCCTCAAGCTGTTTTTCATCAGCAGTTCCATGAGAAAAGCGGCATTCGAAGGCAAGATAGACTACATTCCGACCTACCTGTCCCAAATCCCCAGATACTTCGCCAACCGCCGAATCGGACTGGATGTGGCCCTGATTCAGGTCAGCCCGCCGGATAAGCACGGCTACTGCAGCCTGGGTGTATCCATCGACATCACCCTGGCGGGCATGCAAAACGCCAAGATGGTCATCGCCCAGGTCAACCCACGCATGCCGAGAACCTCGGGAGACAGCTTTGTTCACATCGACGACATCGATTACCTGGTGCAGTATGAGGAGCCGCTGGTGGAAGCGCTCCCCAGCATCAAAGACTCGGAAACCGCCAGCCGCATCGGATTTTATGTCAACCAGCTGGTGGACGATGGCGCCACCCTTCAGATCGGTTTCGGCCACCTACCCTTTGCGGTCCTGCAGCACCTGACCGACAAGAAAGACCTGGGCATCCACACCCAGCTGATCACCGACGGCTTTTTGCCCCTGTTCGAAAAAAAGGTGATCACCAACCGCAAGAAGACCCTTTTGCCCGGGCGGGTGGTGGCATCGCTGTGCATGGGATCGGAAACGCTCTACCGCTATGTGGACAACAACCCCATGTTTTATTTCCGTTCATCGGCGTTCGTCAACGATCCCACCGTGATCGCCAGGAACGACAATCTGATTTCCATCAGTTCGGCCCTCGAGGTGGACCTCACCGGACAGGTGTGCAGCGACTCCATGGGCCATCTGTTTTACAGCGGCATCGGCGATCAGGTGGATTTTCTTCGCGGCAGCGCCATGTCCAAAGGCGGCTTTTCCGTGATCGCCCTGCCGTCCACGGCCCAAAACGGAACCGTCTCGAGAATCGTTCCCCATCTCAGCGAGGGCGCCGGCGTGGCCACCACCCGCGGCGATGTGAACTTCGTGGTTACCGAATACGGCATTGCCGAACTCAGCGGCAAGAGCATCTACCAGCGGGTCATGGAGCTGGCCCAGATCGCCCACCCCAAATTCCGGGAAGAGCTCATCGATGTGGCCAAGACCCGGCATTACATCTTCTCAGACCAGCTGCCACCGTCACAGGACGACCTGATCTTCCTTGAAGGCTATAAAAACCGACTGACCCTGAAAAACGGGAAGACCATTGAATTTCGCCCACTTTTGCCATCCGATGAATTCGCCTACCGCAATTTTTTCTACTCGCTGCAGGAAGAGACCATCTACTTCAGGTTCTTCTACAAAATGAAACTATTTTCCCACGAAGTGGTCCAGCAGCAATGGGCCAGCGTGGACTACCGCAAGAATATGTCCATGATCGGCCAGGTGCGCATCGGCGGCCATCAGGAGATCGTTGCCATCGGTTCCTACGCGGAGGAGAGCGACACCATGGCAGAAGTGGCGTTCGTCGTTCGTGAGGATTATCAGGGAATGGGCATCGCTTCCTATCTGCTGGCGGACCTGGAACGCATCGCCAAGGAGAACCACTTCAAAGCGTTCTCCGCCACGGTCCTGCACGAAAACACCGCCATGCTTCACGTCTTCAAAAAACGCTATCCCCATGCCAAAACAACCGTCTCCGGGGGCAGCGACGTGACCATCCACATGGACTTCGGCGATACCGCATCATCCGGGGAAACGGTTGAACAGAAACCAGGCGACGCCTGCCAATGCGATGGTTCGCCGTCCGCGGACGCAAACAAATAGCGCGGCCGCACCGGCTCCCTGTGATGGCGTGCTGGCGGTGCGATTCATTCTGCGGAAAGGAAGATGGCCTGCTGTCGTCACGGTGCCATTCAGGCAACGAATTCGACGATGGCCTGTTTCGCTTCGTCGAAATAGTCAATCCGGGTTACATAACCGACCAGGTCGATCCGCAGGGTGGCCTGCTGGTCGCCGTTGCTCCAGGTCAGTTTGAGGTGGTCGTCGGGCGCGTCTTCGATGGTGAACTGGCCGCCAAAGGCCCGGCAGGTGTTGCGGAATTGCATGAGCCGCAATAAACGCCGTACCACCGGTTTCTGGACCTCGACAGCAATCTCGTCCAGCGTGTAGTTGTGCCGGTTGATGTCACGGCCGTTTTTGGTCTGTTTCGCCAGTTCGATGTCGTTTTCGCCGGCCAGCAGCCCCACGTAGTAGACTTGGGGAATGCCGGGTGTAAAGAACTGGATGGCCCGTGCGGCGATATAGGAATCGTCGTTGCATTCCAGCGCGGAGTAATACGTGCAGTTCACCTGGTAGACGTCCAGATTCTGGTATTCGGGACCGGAAAATATCTTGCGGGTATTGGCGCCTTTTTCATCCAGGCCGTCCAGGGTCCGCTGGATCTCTTCGGCCGTCAACAGGTCTTGTACATCCACCACGCCGATGCCGTCATGGGTGTCCAGGGTGGTGATCTGTTTTCGCGGGCAGATGGCCAGCCACTGTTTCAGCGCCCGGCTGGTGTGATGATAAAGAGTGTTTAAAACCAGCATGGGAAGCGAGAAATCATAGGTCCAGTATCCCTTGGCAGAGATCTTCTGATGGTAGCTGTAATGCTCGTGTACCTCGGGTAGAATTTCCACCCCAAACGGGGCAACATAATCCTGAAGCCACTCCAGCAGTTGCCACACCTGGGGCTCCAGGAAAAAGCAGGTGGTGCCGATTTCAATCGTCGAATAGGCAAAGGCATCCATGCGGATCATCTTGGCGGGCGTTCGCGAGAGCAGGATCAGGTAACGCCGCATCACCTCCCGTGTTTTGGGTGAGTCCCAGTCGAGATCGATCTGCTCATAGTCAAAGGTGCACCAGACCTTCTCTTTGGAGCCGTCGGCGCGCTGGAGGACGGTATACGGTGGCCGGGGTTTGCGGGTGTAGACCTTGGCCAGGTCCGCCTGACTGATTTCGCCGGTCGGGCTGAGCTTGTTGAAACTCAGGAACATGTCGGCAAACTCGGAGTCCGAACCCTTTTCAAGGTAGTCCTGAAAATAGACGGACATCCGGGAGATGTGGTTGACCATAAAATCGATGACCAGGTCGAACTCCCTTCCGATCAGGTCGACATCCCGCCATGTGCCGAAAGCCGGGTCCACTTCGTCGTAGGTCAACGGGGCGAACCCGCGATCCGCGGAGGAGGGGTAGAAGGGCAGCAGGTGGACGCCCCCGACGGCGCTGCTGAAATATCGGCGCAGCACATAGTGCAGTTCGACAAGATCACCACCCAGGCTGTCCGGATAGACGATCAGTTGGACTTCGTTTTTAAGGGTCATCACTTATCCTCCGGTGGCCTCCTCGATGAAGCGGTAGTACTGCATCCCTTCCAAAATTCCGCCGGCACAGAAGCTGTCTGCAAAATAGACATTCCGGCCGTCCTTGAGATCCGCCAATTCATGGCTGTAGTTGCCGACTACCACGGCGCGGGGTTCGCCGCGCAACATCTCCTCATCGTTTCCCGAGTCACCGCACACCAGAAAATTCATCAACGGGATTTCCCACTTGTAGCTCAGGTAACGAATGGCCTTTCCTTTGGACGCCCGGTAAGGCAGGATGTCCAGGAAGCGGTCGTGGGAATAGATCAGGTTGTACCGGCAGCGGTGGTGCAGCAAGCGGTTGTGGATGGTGGACAAGCGATCTTTTCCCGGATTCATGTAGTAGCTGATCTTGAAGCGGCGCTGGGTTTCTTCTTCCTGGTACGTCAGAAAATCGAAGTCCTTGAGCAAGCCGACGATTTTATCCCGGTTCCATCGGCTGGCGATGTGGCTGGCCCATCCTGCACCGGGGTTGCTGCTGTTCCCATAAAAAAGGGCACTGCCGACCGAACAGATGATTACGTCCGGCCGGGGGATCCGGTATTTCTTGAGAATCGTTCGGGCTGAATCGGCGGTCCGGCCGGTAGCCACACCGAAACCGATGCGGTTCCGGTGACGTTTTATCAGCCATACCAGCTTTTCCAGCTGCGAATTGTCGTCGCCGATCAGCGTGTTGTCGATATCGGTGATAAAGAAATGGTTAAGTTTTATCAGCCGTCGGCCGATGGGGTCCGACGGCTTGGCCGTTGCCAGATCCGAGCGCTGGTTGGCGGCGGTCAGCTTGGCTGCCGCAGCGGCATATTCGCGGGTATGGTTCTTCCAGGTGTAGTGTTTGCGTACGTTCATGATACCGTTTTTCGAGTATCGTTCCCACAGATCCGTGTCGGAAATAATTTTGCGCAGCGCCGACGATACCTGATCCGTGCGGGAGACGTTCACCAGGATACCGTTTTTGCAGTTGCGCACGATATCGTTGGGTCCGCCGTCGTCGGTAGCCACGATGGGCAACCCGGTGGCCGATGCTTCAAGCAGGGTGAGGCCGAAGGGCTCCGTCAGGGCCGGATTGATGAACACCCCTCTTCGCTCGGCGGCAATCCGATACAAAGCCGGCACTTCATATTCGAAATCGTGCTTTTTGGGAATGGCCATCTTGCCGTACAGGTCGTACTTGTCCATGGCCAGGAGCATTTGGGTGAGAACTTCACGCTCGTTGTCCGCCATGGCATCGATATCCTTTCGCAAACCGGCAAACACAGCCAGGTTGGCCATGCTCTGCAGTTCAAGATCTTCGCCATAGGCACGCACCAGCCCTGAGATATTCTTGCGCTGATCCGGTCGGCTCAGGGCAAGGATCAACGGTTTTTCGGGAGCCATGAAAAATCGGTTCAACTCCTTGAGCATGGACGCCTGGGCATAGCGGGCGTTTTCCGACTGTTCCGTGCCATCGAACATGTCGTGATAAAACGGGTAGAACGTATCGATTCCAATGCCGGGCGGAATCACCTGGTAGTCGGGAACATCCTTATGGTGGTACAAACCGTATTGTTCCTTGATTTCATGCCGGGTGCTGGCAATCACCAGGTCGGCCCGTGAAAGGATCCTTTCTTCCGTGTCGATTCGACGATCGATTTTTAATTTTCTCGTCATCTCCGCCTCGCTCATACCCTGGTCCCTGAGCCTGGCCTGCTTGGAGCGACCCAACGAGTGCCCGGTATATACGAACGGCAGGCCGAAAATTTCGGCCAGCTGCATGGCCACGTATCCGGCATCGGGATAATGACCGTGGACGATGTCCGGCATGGCATGATTGCGTTTGATGAATTTGATCGTCTTGTCCACAAATTCCTCGAGATGGGGCCAAAGCAACTCCTTGCGCATGTACTTACGGCCACCGCACTGGATGCGGACGATGCGGAACTTGTCGTTGATCACCTCGATGGGCGCGCTGTAATCCGAAGAGACGCGTTTGTCGGCAATCAGGCGGGTGAACAGATCCACGCGGCCGATATCCGACCTGGCGCTCAAGCCGTTGCCCAGTTCCAGGACGTACTTGACCTGTCCGCCGGTATCCGCATCTCTTCCCATTTCCGGACTTTTCGATCGAATCAGTCCGTGAAGGCTGAACAGCTGGATGGTTGGCCTTTTATCGGCCATCGGCATCTCCTTTCAGCAGGGGGCGAAAATCGTCGTAAAACGCATCGTCATCGGGAACCGCACCGGCAATCGTGCAGATCCTTGCGGCGAAACCGGATGCCTGGCGAAGGGTCTCCACCCAGGGAACCTGCCGCATATATCCGGCAGCCAGCATCGCGGCATATCCATCCCCGGCACCGACCGTATCGACAATGGAGGGGCTCGTCACGGCAGGGCAGGTGATAGGTCCATCTTGTCCGTAGAAAACGCTTCCCCGGCTGCCCATCGTAATCGCCACGGCGCCGATCTGAAAGGTTTCCATCAGCCAGGGCATGACATCACCCGCTGCCGCCGGGCCATCGAACGTGCGTTGAATGTCGGCAAGCTCCGCGTCGTTGACTTTGAGCAGGTCGGCGTGGTGCAGCGAACCGGCCACGGCATCGGGATTGACGTGGGGCGGCCGCAGGTTGATGTCGCAAAAAAACTTGGCGCCCGGTTGTTTTCGGGAAAGAAAGCGTTGAACCTGACGGAAGGCGGCGTCGGTACGTTGCAGCAGGGTGCCGAAATAAATGATGTCTGCACCATCCGCACCCGACACGTCGGCGGTATTCAGATCCAGTCGGTCATAAGCGACATTCGTGCATATATCGAAATCCGGAATGCCCCGCCGATCCAGGTCCACGCGAACCGTTCCTGTGGGGAGCCGGGAATCGATCTGGACGTCTGCGATGTCAAAGCCATTTTCCGCCAGTATGTCGATGATGCGCTTCCCGTGCCTGTCTTTTCCCACCCGGGTGAAGAAACGTACCGGAAAACCCAGCTTCTTGAGATGAAAGGCAAAGTTGAACGGTGCACCGCCAATCCGTTCACCATCCGGAAACATGTCGATGAGAATCTCACCGATGACAACAATCACACGACCCTCCTTGAATGCTCATCGTGGAGCGAAAACGACCAACGGGTTTCGAAACGGACGAGAAAAACAGTAATGGATTGATCGACAAGCCATCGCGCAGACCGACCCGTGGCCATCTATAATGCCTTATCGCGCGGCTTTTTGCAAATCAGCAAGCCACAGTACAATGAGGCCACACAACCAGTGGAATTGACCGGGCAGTAAGGTCGCACCGAGGGTTTAGGGAGACAAAACGGGACGCCGGGTGGCCGGCTGTCGCACGACACGCGGCAACCGGATCGGACACAACGTTACATCGCAGTCACCTTGAACGGGGTGCACTGGATGGCAATGCTGCCTTTTTTCACCCAGATTCGCACCATGCTCACGGTCGCCCCCTCCATGTTGACGATGTTGGCCAGCTTCTCCACATGGGTGACATCATTTTTGCTGAACTCCAGGTAGGGGCTTTTCTCGTTATACGGGTCCGGCAACAAAATGATCCGGTCAGGGTCGAGTGGATGTTTCTGCGGTGATCCGGTGTAAGGCATATGCGTCTTTGAAAGCGATCGGATATCCTTGGGAACCTTATATTTCTCAATTTCTAATTTTTCGGCTTTTTGAAGGGAGGTGGTTGCAGTCATGGGCTCCTCCGTAAAACAGTGTCTCGTCAATACTTGATATCGAAATGACCTAGCCCGCCCTGGTAATCCTGCCAGGTAACATCCACCTTTTCCACCCTGGACAGGGGCGGACCGGTGTTGCACCAGTTGATCAGTGATATTACATCTTTCTTGGCACCTTCAACAACCGCTTCAACCGTGCCGTCGTGCTTGTTTCTAACCCATCCGGACAATCCAATGACCGTTGCCGCCTTTTGGGTTTCCGCCCTGAAGCAGACCCCTTGCACCCGCCCGAAAACAATCAGGTGGGCCCTGGCTTTTTCTTCCATGGCAACCTCCCTGGCATGTTCGCGTTGTCGTCATCGATGACACTCAACCTATTTCCCACGCCTGCGGATGTCAAGACAATGAAATCATCCGGCCACGGACGATGGGCATTGGCCCGAACAGCCTTTAAAAATAGTCCTGAAGCCCGGATTGGATAAACTCATAGTCGGCCAAACCGCCCACGCTGAAAAGGCCGCTTTCAGCCACCTGCCTGTCCGCGTGGGTCGCCATTGCCTGGAAATACCGTTGCTGTTCATCGTTCAAGCACGTTTCGGCACCCGCCGGCTGTTTTTCGATAAAGATTTTCTTGTCCGCATTGACGCGGATCTCTTTAAAGGTGCGACGGTATGAAATATGGGGGCACAGCAATGCTTCTGAATAGGCCACGGCTATTTTCAGGCCCGATTCAACCATCCGTTCCCATAGGTCCAGGTGAAAATACAACCGGTCGTTGCGACTGCCGATCGTCCACAATTGGCGATCCGCGCCACGCTCGGTCAACTGCTCTGCCTGGCGGGCCAGCCGCTCGGGATCCCCGACCAGGCAAAGCGATCGAATGTAACCGCTTTTCGTGATGCTCTCAAATGGCTTCACCATCAACCGGGCACTCTTGCATCGAACGGCGGCCCGCTGGAAGCGATGCTGGAAGACGAACGCACAGTAGTGCACCGGAAGGTCGATGCCCTGGTCGGCGACGTGCTGCATCAGCGCCAGGGCGGCCAGTTCCGATTCCAATACGGTTACTTTCTCCGCGTGCAAATAGGTGTAATGCCGTTTGGCCAGTCGATCCCGGTTGAAGGGGGTCAAGCGCAGCTGGTGGAGGTTCAAATGATCGACGCCGGCCGCTCTCATCTGCGGCAGCAATTGCGTGAGACGCGTCAAATCTTCAGGGATGGCGGGAATCTCGACGGTGACAACCGGGATCAGTCCGACGGCCAACCGCACCGCCGTCAAATCGTAACCCCCGGCGCTGAGATCGAACCGTATCTCGTCCAGGCCGGCATCCCGGAGTTTTTTCACCAGATCCATCGTCAGCAACGTGCCGTTGGTGTACATCCACAGGTGAAGCGGACGATTTGCGGATTGGTCCACCGCCTGGAGAAAGCGCAGGGTGACCGCCGGTGTAAGCAAGGGTTCGCCGCCGCTGATGCTTATTCCGCTGAAACCAAAAGATTCCACATAAGCGGCATAATCAGCAGGCTTGGCAAAGGGCACCCGGTTGGTGGTGGGAACGCCGATCTCGTCCTGGGGACTCGGGCAGAAAAAACACCGGCAGTTGCATTTCCCGTTGATGAACAGGCAGGACCATCCCCCTTCTCCGCAGATGCGGCAACCGGGAGACAGGGGGCCGATATGGGGTTTGGTCCCATTGAATGCGAAATGCAGACGCTGACCGATGGCGTCGAGTCGCTCATCTCGTTCGGTTTGCGCCGCAATCGCACCGTCCGGGGAAATCCAGTTCAGTGCGTCGGCGGTATCGCCAAACTCATCCAGGTTGGCTGAAACCAGCTGATGCCGGTAGGAGGTCAGGCGCTGACCACTCATTTGACACACCCTTGTCCATCGCTTTGGTTTTTCGGTGTTCCTGGATTTATTAAGGCGGATCGCCAGTTTATTGCAAGCATGGAATTTCAAAAGGGGTCAATCACCGCCCCTTTTTGCCGGTCGTCAATTTACGTGTTTTCATAATCAATCGACAGCGCACACATTTCTTTTTATTGTCCGATCTGATACATAGCCACACTGAATAACCATCAGGAAACATGGTTTCCATGCCATCGTAAAGGGGCTGATAGCTATGATGATCGACATTCAATCGGAAATCGGCGAGTTGGAGGGGGTGATCCTGCACACGCCCGGACCGGAAGTGGAAAACATGACCCCCCGGAATGCGGAGCGGGCCCTTTACAGCGACATCCTCAATCTGTCCGTGGCTCAGAAAGAATACGCTCAGCTGGCGGACCTGCTGAACGCGGTCACGCAAACCTACCAGGTCATTGATCTGCTCGAATCGGTGCTTGCCGAACCGGCGGTCAAGACGCCCCTGGTCCTGCGTATCTGCGAGGCGGAAGGGTGCCTCGACCTGTGCGACGACCTGCTGGCACTGCCGCTGAAAACACTTGCCCGGCAGCTCATCGAAGGCGTGGTTCAACCGCGGGACAACCTGACCCGCTTTCTCTCCAAGGAACGCTTCTGCCTGCCTCCGCTGCATAACTTTTTCTTCACCCGCGATGCGGCCATGGCCATCATGGACGAGATTCTCATCGGCCGGATGGCCAAGCCGGTCAGGGCCCGGGAATCCATCATCATGGAGGCCATCTTCAATCACAGCCCCCGGTTTTCGGTGAACACGGTCAACCCCCTCGCCCAAAAGCATCCGGATGCCACTGCCACCGTGGAAGGGGGCGACGTGCTCGTTGGCCGTCAAGACATCCTGGTCATCGGGAACGGTAGCCGCACCTCCACCCAGGGCATCGATTTTATCATCGAACGGATCAAGGCCCAGAAAGATCGCAAACGTCATCTCCTGGTCCAGGAATTGCCGCACCACCCGGAGTCGTTCATTCACCTGGACATGGTGTTCACCTTCCTGGACCGAAACTACTGCATGCTGTTCGAACCGCTTATGCTCAGGCCCAGCAAGTACCAGACCATTCATATCCTGATCGAAAACGGCCGTGTCACCAGTATACGCGAGGAAAAAGGACTCATCGATGCACTGCGGCGGTTGGGTATGGACCTGACAACGGTATGCTGTGGCGGCAGAGAAGATCTGTGGGTCCAGGAGCGGGAGCAGTGGCATTCCGGTGCCAATTTCTTTGCCCTGGCCCCTGGCAAGGTGGTGGGATACGCACGCAACGTCCACACCATGGAGGAAATGAACAAAAACGGCTTCGATATCATCCCCGCCGAAGACATTATCGCCGGCCGGAAACACCTTTCCGAACTGGGACGCTGTGCCATTACCCTTGATGGATCGGAACTGCCCCGCGGCGGCGGCGGTGCCCGGTGCATGACCATGCCCATCCGCCGCCGGCCGGTAATCTGACCGACGATCGCAAGCAATTGGATCGGGCAGCTCAATTGACAAGCCGTTCGCCTAATTGTAAATTGACGGGGGTAACCCCGTCTAATTAACCGATGCACGGCATACAGAATAGGCCTGCCATCGTTTATCCCGCCGACCCGCTTGACGACCGTACGGCCGATTCGTCGACAACCACGGTTTACTTCAGGAGAAAGACCATGAAAAAAATGGGAGACATGCTGCTCAGGCGCGATGCCTTTTCAGAGATTGTCATGGGCAACACGGCCATTGTCCGTGCCATGGTGGAGGCCGGTACACGGGTCGTCACTTCCTACCCTGGCTCCCCCACACCGGAAATCGCCTTGGCGATCCAGTCCATACCCGGCGAGATCCGCCCTTTCTACTTCGAATTCTCCACCAACGAGAAAGTGGCGACCGAGCTGGCCTATGGAGCGGCGGTCAACGGGCACCTGTCTACGGTGTTTTTCAAAAGCGTCGGTCTCAACGTGGCTGCCGACACCTTTGTCCAGCTGAGCCTGATGAATATCATCGGCGGCATGGTCGTGGTCCTGGGTGACGATCCGGGCGCCAATTCCTCGCAGAACGAGCAGGACAACCGCCACTATGCCGCGATGAGTTACACGCCGGTGCTCGAACCGGCGGACCCGGCTGAAGTCTACCGCTTCTATCTCGAAGCCGCCCGCCTCTCCCAAACCCATCGCATGCCGGTGATCCTGCGGCTGACCACTCACGTCTGCCACGCCAAGGAAAGGGTCTCCTTTGACGCCTGGCACCCGGCTCACCCGGATGACACGCCCCGGTTCGATCCGGCCCACGGTCCCTACATTCCCCTCACCGTCCAGGCCATCGACCAAAAACGCGCTGCCATGGCCAGACTGGAACAGGTTCGCCGGCACGCCGAGCAAACCGAGCTGAATCGTATCGTCGAAAATGGCAACGCCGCGCGGGGCGTGATTACCATGGGGTTGCCATTTCTGTCGCTGATGGAGGTGTTGGATGGCGTGGCCGTTAAGCCGGATATCCTGAAGCTGGGCTATGTCCATCCCCTGCCCCGCGAGAAAATCCTCGACTTTCTCGCCAGCCACCAGGAAATCAAGGTTCTGGAAGAACTGGACGACATGACCGAAAACCAGATCAAGGCCATGGCCTTCGATCACCAGGTACCGGTGAGGATCATCGGAAAAACCCAGCCGGAGGACTGGATCGGCGAGTATACACCGGACAAGGTGCATCAGGTGCTGTCCGCCACCTGGCCTGATCTGATCCAGCCTGGACCGGCTGCACCAAAGGACGATCCCGCACCCCAACGCCCCCCCCAGATGTGTCCGGGATGCGGTCACCGAAGTGCGTTTCACGCCATCAAGCAGGCCCTTGCCCCCTCCGATATCACGGTGGCGGACATCGGCTGCCACACCCTGGGCTTCATGCAGCCCTATGAGATGGGCCAATTGCTCATGTGCATGGGGGCATCCACGGCCATGGCCAGCGGCCTGCGACTGTTCAACACCCGCCGCAAGGTGGTCGCTTTCCTGGGTGATTCGACATTTTTTCATGCGGCTTTGCCCGGCATCATCAATGCCATATTCAACCGCCACCCCATTACCTTGATTCTCATGGAAAACGGCACGACCGCCATGACCGGCCACCAGGACCATGCGGCCAGCGGGAAGAACGTCAACGAGGCCACGGACAGGATTCCCGTCCGACAGGTGCTGGAAGGGCTGGGGGTCAAGCACATCGCCGAGGTGGACACCTATCAGCAGGCCAAACTGGCCGAACTGGTGGTCGAGGCGACGTCCATCGACGAATTCAGTGTGGTGATCGCCCGCCACCCCTGCATGCTCAAGTTCACCCGTGAGCAAAGAAAAAATCCAACCTACCGGCAGAAGCATGTGACCATCGACCAAAGGGTGTGCGAGCGCATCCACACCTGCATCGAAACATTCGGCTGCCCCACCTTCAGCCGGGACAGCGAGGGCAATGTCAGCATCAATACCGATCTTTGCATCGGCGACGGTTCCTGCATCCAGACCTGCCCGACCAAAGCCATCAACCCAGCCGGCAAAAAGGCTAAAGGAGGTGCCGCATGAAGGCTTTCAGCATCTATCTGACCGGCGTGGGCGGCCAGGGTATCGGGTTGATCAGCGAAATCATCCTGAGGGCGGCGGATCACGGTGGTCACCCGGTGAAGAGCGTGGACACCCACGGGCTGGCCCAGCGCGGCGGAATCGTCGTATCCCAGATACGCATCGGAGATAGGATCTTCTCTCCAATCATCCCCGCCGGGCAGACGGACCTGGTGATCTCCCTGGAGCGCCACGAAGCCTTTCGGGCGGCAGGAACCGTGTTGAAGGACAATGGGTGCCTGATCTACTACAACACCGTCTGGCAGCCGCTCACTGTCCGATTGAACCAACGGACAGAGACTGCCGAGAGTGACATTCAGGGACTTTGCCGTGCGCGTGGCATACAGGTCATAACCGTATTCCATGCGGAACTGCCGGACATCCGCATGCAGAACATGGCCGTGCTGGCGGAAATCCATCGCCACCGGCTGATCCCCGGCATCGACCTGAAGCATTACCTGAGCGCCATGTCAGATCTCATGGCCGGCGCCATGCTGGCGGAAAACCGGGGATTGTTCGAAAAACGCCTGAACGCCTGATGCTTGACACGTTTTGGCGGGCAGGACCTATTCCGGGCCTTGCCAGAACGCCTTCATCGGCATCTGAATCGTCATTGTTAAAGGCGATGTCCCGTCACATGGAGATGCTGCCCTTGCGGAAATCGGAGGAATCGATCCACAGGTTGATCAGCACCGGCTTTCCGGAGGCGGCCCCGGCCCTGGCCGTATCCAGAGCAGCGTCGATCTCCTGGTTGGATTTGACCACGATACCCTCGGCGCCAAACCCCTGGGCCACCCGATGGTAGTCAGTCCGCGCCAGGACGGTGGCCACGTCATCGCCGAGGATTTCTTTCTGGTCCCGGGCGATCTGCGTCCAGCCCGCATCGTTTCCCACCACGGCGATCACCGGCAATCCGTGGCGAACGAAAGTGTCCATCTCCGCGATGCTGTATGCGGCAGACCCATCACCGTAAAGGATCCATACCTCGGCATCCGGCCGTGCCTGCCCAGCGCCCAGGGCGAATCCGGCGCCCACACCGAGCGTGCCGAACACGCCGGGGTCCAGCCACTGCAAGGGACCTTTGGGTGATAGGGTGTAGGCGGCGGTGGCTACAAAATCACCGCCATCGGCCACCAGAATCGTGTTGCCGGTTAAGAATCGATCCAGCTTTCGGAAGAAAAGAACCGGGTTGACATATGGTCCGGAAACACCGGCCCATGCATCGATTTCTGCCTCCCGTTGACCGTCGGTCCTTTTCAGAGAGTCGCGCCAGCCGGTCCACCGGTGCTGCTCACTCGCAGCCGTCTCCCGGGCAAGGGCCATGATGAACAGGAGCGGGTCGGCGTGGAAGGCCACGTCGGGTTTGCGGTTCAAATACAAATCGTGCTTGCTTCGGTTAGCCGCAACAAGGCGGGTTCCCCGGCCCAGGACCCGGCCGTAATCCATGCGGAAATCGCAGGGCATGCCGGCCATGATCACCAGGTCTGCCTGCTTGAGGGCCGTCTTTCGGTGATGGCGGATCTGCAGCCGGTGGTCCTCCCCCAACAGCCCCCGGGCCATTCCGGTAAGATAGGCAGGCACGGCCAGTTGGTCTAATGCGGCAACCAGATCACCCGCGCGCTCTGGAGCCAACATGGATTGACTGCCCAGCACCATCACTGGACTGCTGGCCTGGTCCAGCATTCCGGCCACCTGTTTCACCAGCTTCGAATCGGGTAACAGCGGAGCTGCCTCCGAAGCCGCGGTTTTCATTTCATCCAGGTTGCATGAGAACATCCGGTCCACATGATGTCGCAGATAAAGCGATTTTAGGCGGTCCCCCACCGTTTTGGCGGATTTGGCACCGGTGGCTTCCGCATACCATGATCTGACCAGTGATTCCGGGTAGAGCAGGTCCACTGGCATCTCCACAAAAACCGGTCCGGGGACCCCTTCCCGAGTTATTGAAAATGCATTTTCAAGGGCCGACACGATATCGCAGTTGCGCCGGACGGAAAGGGCCGCTTTTACCACCGTCGCCATCAGCGGGCCGGCCTCCATATCTTGAAGGGCCCCGCGCCCCTTGAGCATGGTGGGTGCCGCGCCGCCGATAAGTACCATGGGGGATTGCGCCATCCGGGCGTTTTTCACCGCTGTCACCGTATTGGTAACACCCGGTCCCGCCGTAACCACGGCCACGCAGGGAACGCCGGTGATCCTGGATACGGCATCGGCGGCAAAAACGGCCGTGGCTTCATTGCGCACATCCACCACCCGGACACCCGCCTGTTTGCATCCCACCAGAATCGGCGAAATGTGCCCTCCGCATAGAGAGTACACCGCCTTAACGCCGTGGGCAGACAGCACCTTGGCCACCAGGTCCCCGCCATGCAGCTCCATCGCCTCTTCTCCTTAAGTATATGCGTTTGAAAGTGCCGGGATCAGAGATTGGGGCCGAAGGCGCCGGCCAGAAGACGCTCCAATTGGTCTTCAGCCAAGAGGCGCTTCTCCAGGACCAGGGTTTTAAGGTTCTTGCCGCTGGCCAGGCCCTCCTTGACCAGGGCCGCGACCCTGTCGTAACCCAATTCAGGATTCAAGATGGTGGCCAGGCCCGCACTGGCTTCGAAATGCTTTCGGCATTTCTCCTCATCCGCCACAACGCCCCGGATACATTTTTCATCCAGCATCCTGCAGGTGCGAATCAGGATGTCAAAAGACTTGACCAGATTGTTTCCGATCAGTGGCATATGCGTGTTGAGCTGCAACTGCCCAAGCCCGCAGGCCATGGCCAGGCCGGCATCATATCCGACCACCTGGATGCATGCCATGTTGGCGGCCTCACAGATACTGGGATTGACCTTGCCCGGCATGATGGAAGAACCCGGCTCCACTGACGGCAGTCTTATTTCGCCGATACCTGTATTGGGCCCTGACGCCAGCAGCCGCAGGTCATTGGTAATTTTTAAAAGATCCAGGGCCAGCAATCGCAGGGCCGCGGACATCTGTCCCATATCCGTCATAAACTGGGTGATTTCGATACCGTTTTCGGCCACTCTGAAAGAGAGGCCGGTCGATGCGTTGAGCGATGCCACGATCTGGGAACGAAAAGCCGGTTTGGTATTTATCCCGGTTCCCACTGCATTCCCCCCTACGCCGATTTCGAGCAGGTTTTCGACGGCTGCGGCAACACGCGCGCTGGCCTTTTCCAGGGCACGCGCATATCCCGCAAACTCCTGGCCCAACGTAATGGGTACCGCATCCTGAAGGTGGGTGCGGCCGCTTTTGGCTACGTTGGCAAACTGTCCGGCCTTATCGCCAAATGATGCGATCAGCCCATCCAGCGCCGTTTTCAACCGGTGGCTCAGCCGAACACCTGCCAGCCGGATGGCCGAAGGGAATATATTGTTGGTGGATTGCCCCTTGTTCACGTGATCGTTGGGATGCATCATCTCCCTGTCCCCCGGTTGTCCGCCCATTTGCACGGCTGCCAGGTTGGCGATCACCTCGTTGACATTCATCTGGGTGGAGGTGCCGGATCCGGCCTGAAAGACATCGATGGGGAACTGGTCGTCGTGGACCCCGGTGAGAATCATTGCGCAGGCCTTGCGAATCGCCTGGGATCGTTTCTGATCGAGAAGCCCGAGCTGTTCGTTTGCCGCTGCGCAGGCCGCTTTCAGGTGAACGATGGCGTGGACGATCGCAAGGGGCAGCGGTTCACCGGAAACGTTGAAATTTTCCATGGAGCGAGAGGTGTGGATGCCATACCAGGCGTTATCGGGAACCGGCATCTCTCCCATCGAGTCTTTTTCGATGCGCATGTTTTTCCTCCAGGCTGTTTATGGTATTGTATCTTGAAATTACAGCAAATCATGGTTCTGTCAAGAACCCTTACCCTCTGCCGTCTGGTATACGTGGATCCGGCTGCGGCCCTTTGCCCTGCCGGGAAAATGCCTTGACTTTGCATGAATCATCCCAATTATGACGGGAACGATTCTTAATTATTCTAAAGGAGTTTCCAATGCAGAAAGTTCAAAGCGGATTGTTCGTGAGCGTTGATTACACCGGCACGCTGAAGGATGGGCAAGTGTTCGATTCCAGTGAAGGGCGCCAACCCATGGAGATCCAGATGGGTTCCGGCACGGTGATTCCCGGGTTTGAATCGGCAATCATGGGGATGTCGCTAAACGAAACCAAAACCTTTACCCTCTCACCGGAAGAAGCCTATGGCTATCGGGATGACAGCCGGATGCACGACTTCCCGAAATCCGATATTCCGGAAGGGATGGAACCCCAAGTGGGCCAAACATTAATGCTGAGCACTCCCCAGGGACAGCAGATCCCTGCCCGGGTCGACAGCATCGATGACGAAAAAGTGACCTTCGATCTGAACCATCCCCTGGCAGGCCAATCCCTGACGTTCACTATCGAGGTGGTGGGAATCAACGAAACCGCCACCCAGCAGCATGCTGGATGCGGCCCTGACTGTTCCAGCGGAGGATGCGGCTGCGGCGACTCGGGCTGCTGCTGACCCCCTGCAGCGAACACCGAACCCTTGATGACCGACCCGGATCCTATCATTGACCCAACGCCCGGCTTTCAGGGGCACGGCCGCTGATGACGCGCTGACGCAGCCCGACACCGGCGCCCCACCCTCTTTTTGAACAATCAGCCCATGGTGTTCTATGGTTGCGTGCATTCATGTATCGCCTGGAACCATTTGACCCATGCCACATTGCAGTCCACGGTTCATCCGCGGTCATGGTCTTTTCCGTGCAGTGGTGCGGGGTATCGGTCTTGAAAGACAACAACCGGGATCCGTGAATGCTGTCGCCTTCGATTTCATTTTTCGCCACGGTCACCCCATGCCCCCCTGGTTCATCAAAGGAATGATAGAGGTTCTTAACGCCTCCTGCGACCCTCTTTATCCACCCATCCAGACGACCGTCATCCGCAAGGCCCTCTCCTTGACACGATCCACCAAATAAGATAGCAGAAGGGGTTTACCATTTTCTGGTGAAGCCCGGTTCACGGAATCAAACATGAACCGATTCAGGGCGCTCGTCATGAAAGTGAAAATCGACAGGAAGCGAACGACATCCGCCGACGTTGTATAACGGATTCGGAACCAATATCGATCGGGGTTATCATGGACAACGCAAAAGACCTGCTGAGCAAACGGAAAGAAAAGGCGGACGGCCTGAGGGCGGACGGGATCAATCTGTTCCCCAACGGCTTGACCGTCAGTCATACCATCAAGGATATTCAGGACCATCTACGCAATCTGCCGGATGATCGACAAGAAGATGCTTCCCTGTTCAAGGTGGCTGGACGGATGATGGCCATCAACCGTTTCGGAAAATCCGCCTTCATCCGTTTCAAAGACCGAACCGGCCTCATGCAGGCCTATGTTCGCAAGGATAAGGTCGGGGATCCGTCATATGACCTGTTTAAGCGCCTGGATGTCGGTGATTTTGTTGAGATTGCGGGAACCCTGTTTCGCACCAAGACCGGCGAATGGACCATTCTGGCCTCCCGGATTCATCTTGCCTGCAAGTCCACCCGACCGCTTCCTGAGAAGTTTCATGGGCTCAAGGATCCGGAGAAGCGATACCGACAGCGCTACATCGATTTGCTCATGAACCCGGAGGTACAGAATATTTTCATCAAACGCAGCCAGATCATCCAGGCGATGCGGAACTTTTTCCTGGCCCGGGATTTTCTGGAAGTCGAAACACCGATGATGCAACCCATCCCGGGAGGCGCCGAGGCAACGCCTTTTAAGACCCACCACAATGCACTGAACATGGACCTTTATCTGCGAATCGCTCCGGAGCTCTATCTCAAACGTCTCGTGGTCGGCGGGTTTGAGCGGGTTTTTGAAATCAACCGCAATTTCAGGAACGAAGGTGTCTCCACCCAGCACAACCCGGAGTTCACCATGGTCGAATTCTACCAGGCCTACGCCACCCATGCAGATCTGATGGACCTCACCGAAGAGATGTTTGCCCAGATTGCGCAAACGATTACAGGGGGTACCGTCGTCACCTATCAGGGCAATCCAATCGAGCTGGGGGGCACCTGGAAACGGATATCCCTGTTCGACGCGCTGGAACAGATCGGCGGAGTCGATCCATCCTTGCTGACCGACAAGGAACGCTTGCTTGACTTTGCGGATTCACAGGGCATTACGGTAACGAAAACCGGTCGTTTGGGCAAAGTGATCACCAAACTGTTCGATGTCCTCGTTGAACCCAGATTGATCCAGCCAACCTTCATTACCGGCTACCCGGCGGAAGTCTCACCCCTGTCCCGAAGAAGCGACGCCCATCCGGACCTGACCGAGCGGTTCGAGCTGTTCATCGCCGGACGGGAAATCGCCAACGGATTTTCCGAGCTCAACGACCCGGAAGACCAGCGAGGAAGATTTCTGCAGCAGGTGGAAGATCGGAAAGCCGGCGACAACGAAGCCCACTTCATGGATGACGATTATATCGAGGCCCTGGAGTACGGCATGCCGCCGACGGCCGGCCAGGGCATCGGTATCGATCGCCTGGTAATGCTGCTGACCGATGCCCCGTCCATCCGAGAGGTCATCCTGTTCCCCCACATGAAGCCCCGGGCAGGAATTTCAAAGACGGACAATTGATTCATTTTCAATAGCATCTGGTAAAAGTCATCGCGGAAAACACTCACACTCAGCCATCACCGGCAATGCCATGTCATTTGTGACATTTGTATCAGGGCGTTATCTAAGGACCCGCCAGAAGCGGGCCTTTATCTCGCTGATCACCGTGCTTTCCATTGCCGGGGTATCTGTCGGGGTCATGGCACTGATCGTTGTCATCGCTGTCATGGCCGGATTTGAAAACGATCTCAAATCGCGGATCATGGGAATCCGGCCACACCTGGTGCTCACCAAAAAACAGGGAGACTTCAGTGACTACCAGCAGGTTCTGGCAAAGATGAAACCCATTGGGGAAATCGAAACCGCATCGGCCTTTATCACCACCCAGGTCGTCCTTCGTACGACAACCCGGGCCGCCGGTGCTGTATTGAAAGGCGTCGACGCCGTCCAGGGAAAAAGCGGCATCGCCAGCGTGGATACCAGCCGGTTGTTGACATACGCTGATGCGAAGGCGGCGCCAGGCGGAAACGATCAACTGCCCGGCATCATTTTAGGCAAAGAACTGGCCGCCAGCCTGGGTGTGATCCGGGGAGACACGGTATACATGATCTCCCCTCGAGGAATGCTTTCACCGGTCGGACATATCCCCGCCATGATCAAATTTGAGGTGGCCGACCTGTTCGAGTCCGGGATGTATGAATTTGATGGGACGCTTGCTTTCGTCGATCTGAATCAGGCCCAAAAGATTCTGCGAATGCCCGATTCGGTCAGTGGAATCGAGATTCGCCTGCAGGATATGGATCAGGTCAAAGCGGTTACCAATGATATTGAACAGGCCCTAGCGGGTGACTACGCCATAGAGAACTGGAAACAGATGAACCGCAACCTGTTTTCAGCCCTTCGGCTGGAAAAAACCGTCATGTTCATCATCCTTGCCTTGATCGTTCTGGTCGCCGCATTTAATATCGCCGGATCCCTGGTGATGATGGTCATGGAAAAACGAAAGGATATCGCTATTTTAAAAGCCATGGGGGCGACGGCCAGGTCCATCGGCCGCATCTTTGTCATCAAAGGGCTGATGATCGGCCTGGTAGGAACGGTGCTGGGGACATCCGCCGGGTTGGTGTTATGTTCCCTTTTAAAACGCTATTCCTTCATTCATCTGCCGGCAGACGTATATTACATTAATACCTTACCGGTTAACATGAAGATATCGGATGTCCTGCTGATCGCGCTGTGCGCACTGGTCATCTGCTTTGCAGCAACCCTTTATCCGGCCCGTCAGGCAGCCGGCATCGATCCGGTCGAGGCCATCCGCCATGGATAATGGAAACGGTGGGACAACGCGGGTGGAACCCGGCAACCAGCACCGCTCTGCAACCCCCTTGATTCAGGCTTCCGGAATCAGCAAAATATACAACCACAGTGGGTCGCGCATCGTGGTTCTCAACCAGCTGGCCTTGACACTTGGCACCGGGGAAACGATAGGCATCGTGGGGGCATCGGGCATCGGCAAATCCACTCTCCTTCACGTTCTCGGGACCTTGGACAGACCGGATAGCGGCATTCTTGAATATTCGGGGAAGGACGTACTGCAGTGGGATGACAGCCGACTGGCCCGTTTTCGCAACCGGTCTATTGGTTTCGTGTTTCAGTTTCACCACCTCCTGCCCGAATTTTCGGCGTTGGAAAACGCCATGATGCCGGCCCTGATCGGTGGCATGGGAAAAAAATCGGCAGCAGCGGCTGCCGAAGCGATCCTGGTCCGGGTGGGCCTGAAAGATCGCCTGTCCCATCGGGCCAGCGAATTGTCCGGTGGGGAGCAGCAGCGCGTGGCTCTGGCCCGCGCACTGGTGCTGCGGCCGGCCATTCTCTTGGCAGATGAACCGACCGGCAATCTGGATCGAAAAAACAGTGATCACATCCACACCTTGCTGATGGAGTTGAACCAGGAAATGGGGATGTCCATGGTAGTGGTCACCCACAACATGGAGTTGGCGGCGTTGGTATCCCGGCGGGTTACCATTGCCAACGGAGCGCTGCAAGAATTTCAATAATTTTTTGATGGTTTTGTCCTTGCCAAGCAACAGGCAGCGAATTGAAAAACGGCCTTGTGGTTACCGATGTTATCTGTTTTGGACATCAACCGATTCTGATACGACGTAAATGGTGATGAGACCGCAATTGATCAGGGGGATTCGATGTTGAGGCGATATTTACCCGTGCTGTTATTTTCCCTTCTTCTCGTCACCCGCACCGCTTGTGCCGTTGAAACGGTTCAGGTGTTGGTGTTGCCTTTTGACATTCATGCCAGTCAGAGCCTTTCCTACCTGGCCGAAGACATACCAAAAGTCATTAATGAGCACCTGCAAACGGAAGGGGCGGTTCCTGTTGAAATAGACCACGCCCGAACCACGGCCGTCTCGGACGTCACATCCGATGTTGACGCGCTGAAACAACTGGGCCTGAACGCCGGAGCAGACAGCGTGATCTGGGGAAGCATGACACGGATCGGCAACGACATCAGCCTTGACATCAATATGGTGGAAACGGTGGGCACCAAACCGGTGTTTTCAGTCTATGAGTCGGCCTCGGGCATGGAAAACCTGAGGGCGGTATCCAAAAAAGCGGCGGAAAAGCTGGCCCGACAGCTCTTTCGCCGGGAACTCATTACCGGCGTGCGGGTCACAGGCAATAAACGGATCGAAGCCGATGCCATCGAACGGGTGATCCGGGTACAACCGGGCGACGTGCTGCGCGCCGGTGAACTTTCCAAAGATTTGAAAAATATATACAAAATGGGCTATTTCGAGGACATCCGCGTTGAATCTGAAGAAAGCGACGGCGGGAAACTGATCGTATTTCATGTCAAGGAGAAACCCACCATTCGGACAATTACGTTCAGCGGAAACCAGGTTTTCAAAGACAAGAAGCTTCGGGAAAACTTAAGCATCAGCACAGGTTCCATTTTGAATATTTTCACGATCAAGTCCAACATCGAACAGCTCCAGGCCATGTACAAGGAGAAGAACTACCACAATATAAAAATCAGCTACACCACCCACGACCGGGACAACAACCAGGCGGATATTGAATTTGTGTTCGAGGAAGGAGAGAAGATCAGAATTAAAGAAATCACTTTCCAGGGCAACCGCACCTTCCCGGACAAGAAGTTGAAAAAGTTCATCAGCACGTCCGAAAAAGGGTTTTTCTCGTGGATCACTTCCTCCGGAGAATTGAATCGGGAAGATCTGAGTCAAGATGCGGCCCGTCTCATGGCTTATTATCACACTCAGGGGTTTATTCGTGCCAAAGTCGCCGATCCCATCGTCGACTTCGAAGACCAATGGATATTTATCACCTTCAAAATCGAAGAGGGCGAGCGTTTCAAAGTGGGCACCATTGACGTGGATGGAGACCTGATCCTGCCCAGGGCGCGTTTGATGCCGGGGCTTCAGATCTCGAAAGAGCCTTACTTCAACCGGGAAACCGTTCGAAAGGATGTCCTTTGGCTGACCGATCTGTATGCAGATGCCGGTTTTGCCTACGCAGACATTTCACCGGTGACGAAGGAAGATCCGGAAAACCTCCTGGTAGATATCACCTACACCGCCCAAAAACGGGACAAGGTCTATTTTGAAAACATCGAGATCTCCGGCAACACCCGCACCCGTGACAAAGTCATTCGCAGAGAGCTTCGTATCTACGAACAGGAGTTGTATAGCGGCAGCCGACTCAAGCGAAGTGTGCGCAATCTCCACCGCCTTGATTTTTTTGAGGATATTAAAGTAGATACACCCAAAGGCAGTGCTGAAGACAAGATGAATGTGAAAATCGAGGTCATGGAAAAGCCCACCGGCACCTTCACCTTTGGCGCGGGATACAGCACAGTGGACGACTTCTTCGTGACCGGTTCGGTTTCCCAGAGGAACCTTTTCGGCCGGGGTCAGATTCTCAAGCTGAGCGGTCAGATCGGAGGTGTCTCCGATTTATATAGCCTGAGTTTCACCGAGCCGTGGATGTTTGACATCCCACTGTCCGGTTCAGTTAGCCTTTACCGCACCAGGCGTGAGTATGACACCTACGATAAAACCAGCATGGGTGGCGGACTGGGGATCAGTTACCCCGTTTACGACTATACCCGTGTATCCCTGTCCTATCGATACGATGTGACGGACATTTCCGAAATCACGGATGATGCCTCGGACAACATCAAGGACCTGGAAGGGGAAAACGCCACCAGCGCCATCACCACGGGATTGAGCTATGACTCCAGGGATCGGGCCTTCAATACCACGCAAGGCCAGGATCACAGCATCAACTACACGTATGCGGGATTGGGCGGAGATATCGGTTTCAACAAAGTCGTCGGCGAATTGGGTTGGTACATTCCGGTATACAACGGGTTGGTTACTTTTCTTCACGGGAAATCCGGCTATGTCCAAGCATTGGATGGTTACATCCTGCCCGACTATGAAAAATTCTATCTGGGAGGCATGAATTCCATCCGGGGTTTCGGTTTTCAGGACATTAATATCAAAACGGTGAACAGCGCCGGGCAGATAACCGAAGAGGGCGGCGAATCGTTCGTCCAGTTCAATTTTGAACTCACCTATCCACTGTTTAAAGATCTGGGGATTGTCGGTGTCGTTTTCTATGATACCGGCAATGTGTTTGGACCGGACGAGTCAATTGATTTGGGTACGCTGCGCCAGGCTGCCGGATATGGCATACGATGGTATTCACCCATCGGACCGATCCGCATCGAAGGCGGCCATATCTTGGATCCAAAGGAAGAGAATGGAGAAGATTCCGGGGTTAACTGGGAATTTTCCATGGGCGGGGCATTTTAAAGTGATGCGCCGCATGATCGGTTTCTATCCCACCATACCAACAAACAATTGATTAAAAGATCCATAAAATGGTAACCAGTAAAGTTGAAATCTAAATTGAAGCATGGAAAGGGGAATTTATGCGATCTGCAAGCAAATGGATAATCCTGACGGTTTTGGCATTTTTTTTCGTTGGGGGATCTGGCTTCTGTGCGGATGTGGCCAAAATAGGCGTGGTCGAGTTTCAACGATTGTTTGACAATTCAGACGCCGGGAAAGATATCAAGGCAGAAATCACCACGCAAGGCAAAAAGATGGAGGCCGAGCTCAAAGAAAAGGGTGTTGAAATCGAGGAAATAAAAAAACGCCTGGAGCGCGAAGCCCTGGTGATGAGCAAAGAAATGCGCGAAGAGAAAGAGCGTGAGTTCAGAATCAAGGTCAATGACATCAAAACGCTGCAGAAAAAATATGAGGTGGAGTTACAGGGCATTCAGAAAAAATTGATGGGCGGCCTTCAATCTGAAACGCTGGAGATTATCGATGAGATCGGAAAATCAGAGGGATACCTGTTGATTATGGACAAGCGCGGGGTTCTCTATTCACCGACCACCATCGATATTACCGACGAAGTCATCAAACAATACAATGCCCGGTACGCCAAAAACAAGAAAAAGTGAGCATAGGTGTCGACGGTGCCAACTGATTATACCCTTCAAGATATTGCCGAAGCAACCAACGGTGACGCCGTTGGTGACAAAGAGAAAAGAATCAGCAGCGTCGCGCCATTTGAAACGGCAGAGCCAAATCAAATCACCTTCGCGGGCGGTGTCGATTATTTGAAGCGCATCGACGAGACGCGGGCCGGCGCCATTTTCGTTCCCACAGGATTCGAGGCGCCCGGGAAAAACCTGATCGGTGTGAGCAACCCTCAACTGGCCTTCGCTAAGGTGGTGGAGTTGTTTCATCCGACGGTACCACCGCCTTCGGGCATCAGCTCCATGGCTGTCACCGGCAGTGACCTCAAGACAGGCGAAAGGGTCTTCATTGGTGCATTCACCACCGTTGGCGATGGTGTAACGATCGGTTCAGGTTCGACCATTCATAACGGTGTTTACGTCGGTGACGGGGTGAGTATCGGAAATGAAGTGGTGATTCACCCCAATGTAACCATTATGAACGGCTGCCGGATCGGCAACCGGGTGACCATTCATCCGGGGACGGTTATCGGCAGTGACGGTTATGGTTTCGTACCGGATAACGGACATCACCACAAAATCCCACAAATCGGCATCGTTCAGATCGATGATGATGTGGAAATCGGGGCATGCAATACCATCGATCGGGCGACCTTCGGCCGCACGTGGATTCAGCGCGGAGTTAAAACGGACAATCTGGTGCATATCGCTCACAATGTGGTCATCGGTGAAGACAGCCTAATCGTAGCCCAAGTCGGCATCGCGGGCAGCACCAAGATCGGCCATCACGCCATCATCGCCGGTCAGGCGGGTATTTCCGGTCATTTGACCATCGGCAACCATGTCACCGTAGGTCCTATGACCGGTGTAGGCAAAGCCATCCCAGACGGTGAAGTGGTCTCGTCCGGCTCCCCGTCTATGCCCCACCGAACGTGGTTGAGGGTTCAACGCGTCATTCCATCGCTACCGGAAATGAAGAAAAAAATTACCGCCCTGGAAAAGAAACTCGCCGATCTGGAAAAACGCATCGATGCGCCTTGAGGCTGCACGGAGGGCCACACATGGAAATGGTATTCGACATCAATTCGATCATGCAGCAGCTTCCCCACCGATATCCGTTCTTGCTGGTGGACCGGGTGGTTGAGTTCGTCCAAAACGAGAGGATTATCGCCCTGAAGAATGTGACCATCAACGAACCTTTTTTTCAGGGACATTTCCCCGAGACGCCGATCATGCCCGGTGTCCTGATTGTCGAAGCCATGGGACAAGCCGGCGGTGTTCTGGTCACCCAATCACTTCCTCCGGAGAAAAAAGGGAAGCTTATCTATTTCATGGGATTTGACGATGTGCGGTTCAGAAAACCGGTCGTACCCGGAGATCAATTGATTCTTGAACTGGAGATGTTGAAACTAAGATCCAAAGTCGTAAAAATGGCCGGCATTGCCAAGGTAGACGGGAAAATTGTCGCCGAAGCAAAGCTGATGGCCGCCTATGGAGATTGATATGATTCATCAAACTGCAATCGTCAGTCCCGATGCAACCATTGAAGAAGACGTCACGATCGGCGCATACTCAATTATCGGAGAAGATGTCACGATCGGCAAAGGAACGTGGATCGGCCCCCACGTGGTGGTTGACCCCCATGTGACCATCGGTCCCGAATGCCGGATATTTCAATTTGCCGCAATCGGCGCCATCCCTCAGGATCTTAAATTTGGCGGTGAAAAGAGTTATGTAAAAATCGGACCAAACGTTACCATCAGGGAGTTTGTCACCATTCACCGTGGGACGAAACCGGGTGGTGGACTGACCGAAGTAGGCAAGAAATCCTTCCTGATGGCCTATACCCATATCGCCCACGACTGCCGCGTCGGAGAAATGGTGGTTCTGGCCAACAATACTACATTGGCAGGCCACATCACCATCGGCAATCACGCCACTGTCGGGGGGCTGGTGGCCATCCACCAGTTCGTCAGGGTTGGCGATCATGCCTTCATCGGCGGCAAATCCGCCGTGGTCAAGGATGTGCCGCCGTATGTCATAGCGGCAGGTGACCGGGCCGTATTGCACGGCCTCAACCGCGTCGGCCTCAAACGCTATGGCTTTTCTGAACAAACGCTTTCCGCGTTGAAAAAAACCTACCGGATACTATTTCGATATGGGTTGACCCTGAACGAAGCGATCGAACGGGTGCACGCCGAGGTTGAAATAGTGCCTGAAGTTGAAACCTTTATCGGATTTATCAAAGCCTCCTCCAGAGGCGTGACCCGATAAGCCCGTTCATCGATAGCGTCGATGACGGCATCAGAGTATATCCCTTCCTATGGATGAAAAAATTGGACTCATAGCGGGAAGCGGCCAGTTCCCAGTTCTTTTTTCTAAAACCGCCGTTGAAAAAGGCTTTTCCGTGTATACGGCGGCATACGTCAATGAGGCAGACCAGGAACTCGTCCAACTGTCAGAAAAAATTCAATGGCTGCACCTAGGTCAAGTCAAACGCCTAATCAAGTTCTTCAAGCAAAATAACGTCAACCGTGCAGTGATGTTAGGCGCCGTTCGCAAGACTCGGCTGTTCACTGACGTCAAGCCGGACATGAAGGCCATCGCCATCATTGCAGGAATGCGACACACCCACGATGATGCAATTATGCGTGCCTTTGCGGATAGTCTTGAAAAAGAGGGTATAAAGATTGAACCGTCGACTTTTCTCTTGCCCGAATTACTGGCCACCAAAGGTGTATGGACCAACCGGAAACCCTCCCGAGCGGAAAAGAAGGACATCGCCATGGGCTTGACCATCGCAAGGGAAATTGGTCGTCTGGACATCGGGCAAAGCGTGGTTGTGGGTGGTGGATCCATTCTCGCCGTTGAAGCCATCGATGGAACCGATGCCACAATCAAACGGGGTGGACGGTTGGGCAAAGGAGAGGCGATCCTGGTCAAAGTCTGCAAACCGAATCAGGATTTTCGTTTCGATGTACCATCGGTTGGGATGCAAACAGTTGAAATCATGATTGATTCAAATGTTAACGCCATAGCCATAGAGGCCGACCGGACCATTGTTTTCGATCGTGCGGAAATGATCCGCAAGGCGAACGAAAACAACATCTCGATCATCTGTGTATAGAAATTGTCATAGACGAATTGATGAAGGCTCATTTTTAATCCAATGGAACCGCCAATGGGAAAACTACGCGTAGGAGTTGTCGGTGTGGGCTATTTGGGCAAATTCCACGCCCAAAAATACCACCATTTGCCGGATGTGGATCTCGTCGGTGTTGTCGACACGGATGAGGTTCAGGGTAAACGAGTCGCCGATGAGAACGGCACTGCTTACTTTCACGATCATCGATCGCTTTTCGGAAAGGTAGATGCGATCAGCATCGCCGCACCGACGCCTGTCCACCATGCAATCGCAAAAGATTTCTTAAACCAGGATGTGGATGTCCTGATCGAAAAGCCGATAACCAGCCTTCTCGAAGATGCAGATGAATTAATTCAAATTGCTGAGTCCAAAGGATTGATCATCCAGGTGGGGCATCTGGAACGCTTCAACCCGGCGGTCGTTCAACTGGAGGGCAAAGTCGATCACCCCCGCTTCATCGAATCCCATCGTCTCAGTATCTTTCAGGGACGCTGCACAGACGTAAGCGTGGTTCTTGACCTGATGATCCATGATATCGATTTAATCCAAAACCTTGTCCGTTCAGATATTAAGACCGTGAATGCTGCCGGCATATCAGTCATATCCGGAAACATTGATATTGCCAACGCGCGTCTGGAGTTTGTTAACGGGGCCGTTGCCAATGTAACAGCCAGCCGGATTTCCGCCAAGAATGAACGAAAGCTGAGGCTTTTTCAAAAAGACGCATATATCTCAATCGACTTTGCCAACCATAAAATCACCCTTGTCCATCCTGATCCGAGTCAGTCCGAAGGAATCATTCCCGGCATGACCATCGAGGAATTGAGACTTGATAAAGGCGATGCACTGGATGACGAAATCAAATCGTTTGTGCAATCCGTCAAGCACCGTCGCCCCCCCCTGGTGACAGGCCAGATGGGTCGAGATGCCCTGAATACCGCAATGACAATCATGACGCAGATTCAAGAAACCAGCCGGCACCTTATGTATTGATAAAAAAGGTTTAATTCTATGCCTTTAAAATGCATCATGATCATTGCCGGTGAAGCTTCAGGCGATATGCACGGAGCCAAACTGGCCCAGGCGATCAAGAAGTTGTCCGGGGACGCCTTCCTCTTTGGCGTTGGCGGCAAGTCCATGCAAGCGGAAGGCGTCAGACTCGTCGTCGACGCCGAAACGATTTCCGTTGTAGGCATCACGGAGGTGTTTTCCCATCTGCTGACGATTTATCGGGCCATGACAACTGTCAAGAAGGCCCTCAGCCGACTCAAACCGGATCTTCTGATATTGATCGATTTTCCCGACTTCAACTTTCACGTCGCTGCTACCGCCAAAAAGCTCGGCATTCCAGTTTTATATTATATCAGCCCCCAGATCTGGGCATGGCGCCAAAACCGGGTTAAAAAAATCAAACGACTGGTCGATCACATGGCGGTGATCCTACCTTTTGAAGCACCTTTTTACCACTCCCACAAGGTGCCCGTTACTTTTGTCGGCCACCCCTTGCTAGATAGAATTCTACCGATGTTGCACCACCAGAAATCGACAATCCAAACCGAAAATCAAACCATTGGTCTGCTTCCCGGATCAAGGATAAAGGAAGTGTCGACCCTGCTTCCTGTCATGCTCGAAGCCGCTAAATTAATCAAACGGCGGCTTCCAGGGGCAAGGTTTGTTGTCTCGTGTTCCGATTCCATAAAAGACGACCGGGTAATGGAACTCATCCGCAAACATGCATCAACGCTCGAAATAGAAACGATCAAGGGCTCGGTTGTTGAAATCTTTAAGCAAAGCCAAATGCTGGTTGCAGCCTCTGGCACCGTCACCTTGGAGGCCGCGCTTTACGGTATCCCGACGGTAATCATTTATAAAGTTTCCCCATTGAGCTACTGGCTGGGAAAACGACTCATCAGGGTAAAGCATATCGGTATCGTCAATCTCATTGTTCAAAAGAGACTGCTGCCAGAATTGGTTCAGGACAATGCATCGCCCCAAACCATCGCTGACACCGTTGCCACCATGCTCGGTGACCAGGAAGGATTAAAGCAAATAGAAAAAGAGCTGTTTGCTATCAGAGACCTTCTCGGCGGCGCCGGCGCATCAGATCGAGTCGCGAGAATCGCCTTGAACCTCATCTGACTTTTTTAAAAAGAGATGCCCCTGATGATTGCACTTCAGGGGCATCTCTTTTTTCGGTTTGTTGTCCTTCAGGTGATTTTCAGAGCGCGTCTTCCCTTTTATTCACTTTTACTGATTTGAAATACTGCGGTACAAGTAATTCCTGCTATCAATAACGTCATAACCATCACCATGGCAGCACCTGGGAAATTAGAATCAACCCAGCCCGCGTCGTGTACGCCGGCAGAAATAAAACACTGGCCGCCGCTGCTGCCGCCGGTAGATGCCTCACCCGTTGACAGACTCGCACTATCAGCGGTCGTGGAATCCACATACGCGACCCCTGAGGGATCAACGATCACGCCATTTTCAACACCGTCTTCATCGCCCATCCCCCCATCTTCCAGGATCAATGTGACGCTTTTTCGGTTTGATGCAAAGACGGCGTTCCCATATACTTCCCAACCGGTATCGGAGACGTATTTATACAGCTTCGCGTCTTTGGGGACCCGGGTTGAAAAATGAATTCTTACCGCTGCGGTTTTAACCCCATTGTTCAGGTAGAGCTTGAAACCAATCAGGCCGAATCCCATTTTTACCGATTTATCCGGAATCATGTCTGTGGCCAGTGATTTGATCGAAACCAGCGTCACATTATCGGTAAAGGTTTCAACACCGACGATGGTCTGCCCCTCGATCGTGTTGATACTCATAATATTGTCTTCGAGGGAATCCGCTATTCCGTTTTCGTTGACATCCACCGAATCATCGACCTCCTGTGCGTCAGGGACACCGTTATAGTTCGGGTCACCTGCGCTCTCGGCAACAATTGTCGTAAAGGTGGACGGCTGTGACCAATCCGATGCACCATTGCGGGCATCGATGAACTTTACCCGCCAGTAGTAAGTGGTATCCACATCAAGCACCATTTCACCGACCGTGTAGGTGGTAAGCTGGACCTTGCTGGTTTCATCCAAAACGAGTGTCGAGAAATTCGATTCGGTACTGATCTGCCATTGAGATTGAAAGTGGTCATCGTGGTCAGGGTCAAAATAGATCCCTGAGACAAGCACCGGGGTGAGGTCGACGCGGTCGACTTGAACGGCGCTTTCGATAACCGGTGCATCCGGTGCAATATTGGCAGGATCGCTGGTTGGATTGGTGTCTGCATGGAACTCGGCCAAATTGGTCAATCCATCATTATCCGCATCCAGCTCGGCATCATTCACAAACGGATCCAACCCATAGGTAACCTCCCAGACATCGGTCATTCCATCGTTATCATCGTCCGGATCCTGATTGTCGCCCATACCGTCACCATCGTTGTCCGCCCATTCAGCAGGGTCGTTTGGAAACGCGTCCAGAACATCAGGAACTAGGTCACCGTCGACATCGGTGCTCGAAGACTTGAGCACGCTGACGGTCATGCTCGACGCCGAGCTGCTCCCATCGTCATCGGTTACGGTCAGGCGGAAGGTTAACGTCTCGCCATCGAGACCGACCACAGGAGCAGTGAAGGATGCCTGGCTGGTGGAGGCACTATTAAGGGATATTCCAGTTCCGCCAATCTGTGTCCATTGATAGCCGACAATCGTACCGTCAGCATCACTTGAACCCGATCCATCGAGGACCACTGAAGCGCCTTCATAAACGACTTGGCTCTGTCCGGCAACAGCCGTGGGCGCCTGGTTGGGCACAACGACGGCGGGGGTGCAGTCAACTTCTTCGGAGTCGGCGCTTTCCAGTGCACCGTCGAAGGCGCGTACGACGAAATGATAGGTAACACCTTCATTGAGCCCGGTCAGCGTGCAAGTAGTAAGGCTATTCTCCCAGATGGGATTATCGTAGTTGTAACTCTGGGTGCCTTCCCGGGCGAAAACCCGGTATCCCTCCGGAGCAGGGACGTTGGCATCCCACCGTAACGTGACATTCGCACTGTGAGCATATGTCACGATGCCTGCAAGGATGACGATGGAAGCAAAAAAAGACTTCAGGTAGAATCGAGTGGATTGTTTCATATTGCATCTCCCAAATTGTTATGTGCCGTGCGACCAACAGCGAATTTGAGAGATGCTGTGTTCGCTCGGCAGCCCTGCCGCCATTTCCAGACTGTCTGGTGTTAGGCCGTTGGCTTTGCGTCACACCCTTTCGGATGTTTTGCCTTTATCGAGCTGATAGATTTTCAAAAAACGTTGACAATTCTTTCAGCACAAACCGTACCATATATGGATGCATGCCCGCTCAACATTATACATTTTTTATTCAGGCGGTATATTGCTGAAATTTAATGTATTTAAAGCACCGGTTGCTTTCACAGTCACCGATTTTTTCTTTTTAAAGATCAAATCCGAACCAGGTGTTTTAATTAATGCACATATCTTGGACGGCAGCGATGCATTTTTGTACACGGATGTCTAATGCGAATATAAATCACTTTTTTTTTAAACTAATCAAGTGAACGCGCCGTCCTTTCCTTATGCAGCAGACTGAGCCAGGAGTGGTTAAGGAAAGCGAAGTTCTACCCGTGAGATGGGTCCAAAAGTTGATATGGCGTTTAACCGAATTCGCGCGGTTCGCCGTGGGGGAGTTTAACGCTGGTTGATCAATCAGCAGGCATATGGAGGGTCGACCGGTTTGAAATATAAGGTAAAAATACTGCCCTTGCCAGGCTTGCTTTGCACGTCCATTCGGCAGTCATAAGTTTCAAGAATTCGATATACGATGGAAAGGCCCAGCCCGGTACCGTTGGGTTTTGTCGTGAAAAAGGGGTTGAAAATGGCTTTTACGGTTTGTTCATCCATTCCGCATCCGTCATCGGCGATCGAAACCATGATCCGTTCGCTCCTGTGCTTCTGAACAGATATCTTAATTGTGCCTTCATTTTCAATCGATTCGGCACTATTCAACAGCAGGTTCCAGACTACCTGACGGAGCTGCAGCGGATCAATCTCAATATATACATCTGTGATAATGTCTAAATCTACTTTAACCCGCTGATCGATCGACCCGTCTTTTTCAAAAAGGGTTACCATTTCAGTCATGGCATCTGCCAGATTCACACATTGAGCCTGGCCGGCAGAGGGCCTGGCAAAAGTAAGGAAATTGTTAACCAGGCTGCTTAACCGGTCAGTTTCTCTAAGAACAATGTGCACCAACCGCATATTGTCCTTGTTGTTTTCCATCTCACCCTTAAGGATCTGTATGGCTCCCGATAATGAAGCAAGCGGGTTTTTGATCTCATGTGCCAGTCCGGCAGCCATTTCACCGATCTGCGCCAGGTTTTGAACCCTGCCAAGATGGGCTTCCATCGCCACCAGTTCAGCCTTGGACTGACGCTCCTGATCGGAAAGATAGCCACTTAGAAATGCAACTGAAAAGCATGCAGCCGCCATAATGACGCATTTTTGTAGAACCTGAATCCCTGTAATCGAAGAGCCAATCATGCTGCCGCCATAGTCGATAGGAGCGATTGTTCCATTTAATTCGAGAACCAGGAGCGCGGCAAACTGGGAACTGCATAATACTGCCACCCAAAGACTGCCTCGCTTAAAAACAAACACGCTGGAATAGATTACCACCACGAGGTATAAAAATGAAAACACACTTGAATAACCGCCTGTCACAAAAATGATCAGGGTAATGCACAATGTATCGATAGTTATCTGACCGTAAATGACAATGAACTGGTATCGCTTGACGAGAGGTACCAGAGCCACGTATACGGCTGACATAAACACGATCGCTCCTGCCAGACCGTATAGGATGGCAATGGGTGTGTCCTGAAGACCCAACTGGTTGCCGACCTGATAGGCAAGGGTTGACCCCAACAACAATAAGGCGAAAAGGAACCGTATTGACATCAACCAATTGAGTTTTCGGTTGAATGTCTCTCTGTCAAGTTGGTAATTTGGCAAGGATTCAGTCAATACCGCATAGCAGGATATCAAGATTAACGCGTTGGTTGACAAGCACCGGAGCACTCTTGATACTCATTATCAACAACATCGCCCCATGCGCGTCCATGATCATGGGTGTGGGTGCATCCGAGAGCCTTTATCAGCGCTCTGGAGACTTGCCTGCGCTTAGGAGAATGCACGCCCGTTGGTATCGTCTACCGATGATGAGCCGCGTCCTGTTTTAAAACCGTTGTGATAAACCTGAGGGTTAGAGGGCACCAGCCATTTTGAAAATAGGCATATACATGGCAACAACGAGCGTACCGATGACGACACCCAAAAAAACAAGCATAAACGGTTCAATCAGCGACGTCAGATTTTCTACCGCCTGGTCAACCTCTTCCTCGTAAAAATCCGCAATCTTCTGAAGCATTGCATCGAGGGCACCGGTGGATTCGCCAACGGAGATCATCTGGCATACCATGGCGGGGAAGACTCCGCTTTCAGCCAGTGGGTCCGCCATGGTACGGCCTTCGGCGATTCCGCTTCGAACCGTATAGATTGCCTGCTCGACGGTTTTATTACCCGATGTTTTGGCGACGATGTCCAAGGCTTCCAGAATCGCCACCCCACTGGACAACATGGTTCCCATTGTGCGGGTGAACTTGGCGACAGCCACCTTGCGAATCAGCAGGCCGAAAACCGGCAGTTTAAGCATCGTTGCATCAACCAGTTTTCGGCCTTTTTCGGTCTTATAATATTTTTTGAATGCGAAGATAAAAATGATGACGCCAATCACAATCCAGTGGATCTTCGATTTCACAAATTCACTCATGCCAACGACGACCTGCGTGATAGGAGGAAGTGCCCCGCCCATATCGGCAAACATTTCCTGGAATACGGGAATCACAAAAACCAGGATGACCGCAACGACAGCAACAGCGATAATCATTGTCACGATAGGGTAAGTCATCGCACCTTTGACCTGACTCTTCAGTTTGGCCGCCTTCTCCATGTAGGCGGACAAACGCCTTAAGATGGTATCGAGTATACCGCCGGCTTCGCCGGCAGAAACCATATTTACGAACAGGTCATCGAACTGATTGGGATACTTTTTCAAGGAATCCGCCAAGGTTGAACCGCTTTCAACATGTTCCTTGATATTTTTCAGCATCTTCTTGAATGTAGCATTTTCCTGTTGCGCATGCAGGATGTCCATGCACTGAATGATGGGAAGTCCGGCATCGATCATCGTCGAAAACTGACGACAGAACAGGATGACGTCTCTTTGGGTGACTTTGGGCTGAAGAAAAGCAACATTTTCGAAAAGATCCTTGGGTTTCTTCTTGATTTTGGTCGGGGTGATCCGAAGTCTGTTAAGATTGGATCGAACCAGATCCTCACTGGATGCTTCCATCTCACCTTTCTGAACGATATTGTTCCTGTTTTTTCCTTCCCACAGATAGATCGGCATAACATCCCCCTGTATCCTATAATGAGCCGCCGTCGCTGTCTAATAATTTAAATATTACTATTTATTTTTAAATTAATAGAAAATTTTTAATAAGCCATATAAAAAAGGCCTCGATCCATTGGCTTAATGATCAATTGTTTGGACGCGACCAATCGATCCAGAACCGGTTGCAGCGTCTCAGCATCTATGCCCACGATCTGCGACATGTCCTGAACCGTATATGGTCGTCTGCGAACCGTTGAAACCAAGCGCTTCACCAAATCAATATGTTGCATCGTCCCTGCAGGCGGCCTGGGTCGATAATTGACAATTTCGGCACCTTTCAGAAAATCTGAAATACTTTTCAGCTGTTTGGGTCCGACCGGGACAACCCAGTCTTCCGTAGCCGGCCGGTCAAGGGTGTTCAATAAAAGACCATCGGCATCGATCCGTTCTAAAATGGATTTCATGGGTTTTAACGCTTCCAGAGAATCGTTCAGGCCCTTGACGACAAAGTATTCGATCAGCAATCGCCCCGGAAACATGTTTCTGAATGCAATAATGCCATCGATGATCGAAGTCAGATCAAGTTCTGGATGGGGGCGGTTAATCTGTTTGAACGAGTCCGTGATAGCAGCATCTAAGGATGCCATGACCACATCCGCATCCTTGACCTGGCTCCTGACCGCCGGCTGGTCGAAGAGCGTACTGTTGGTGAGCACGGCGACTTTGTATTGAGGATAATTGGATTTGAGAAATTGAATCACATCGCCTATTCCCTCGTTCAAGGTGGGTTCTCCAGATCCGGAAAAGGTGATATGGTCAATTTTCTCATTTCGAGACAGATAAGCGGCCAATTCCTCTTTCACCCTGTCCACCGGAACGTATTCTTCCCTTTTCAAAGTCAGGTGGGTTGTTGCGCCGCATTCACAATATATGCAGTCCAAACTGCACGTTTTGTGTTGAACGAGATCCACACCGAGAGAGGTGCCCAAGCGCCTTGATGGAACAGGTCCGAACAGAGTCATGTATTTAAAAGTGTAATCGGCAGTCATGGTCTATGTCAGTAAAATTGTTTTAAATCTTGCTACCACAAACTAGTTGAAACAACAATAACTTTATTAATATCGGGGTATTGGTACCACTACCGTCCGGGCCTGGCAACCGGTGCATCGTACTCGATGGCTTGCAAAAACGGAACCAACAGCGTAATATTCGCCCGTTTTCTTTTCCGTTTTGTGGACACCGCCTTAGATTTTATATCTAAAAAACGGAACCAAGTCTTGATAAAGGCCATGAGTAAAAGTAAAAACGAGTGATGATCTGGCAAAACAAAGGTGTTACGCTATGATGATTGCGCATACTGGACCGCATGTAACGTCATTATGCCAAACACCACCGCTCTTAGCATTCATGTTGTCGCTGTTGCTCATATCAAAACGCGCGCACGATGCAAACTGCAAAAGCATCGACCCACAATTGCCAACAACTGAATCGTTCCTCCCTACGGGAGGCAGAGACCAGAGAAGCCATGACCGGTGAAAACGAAAAGCAATCATTGACCATCATCACCAGCCATGTAAATGCGGATTTCGATGCCATGGCCTCAATGCTTGCCGCCCAAAAACTCTACCCAGACGCGTTGGTGGTATTTCCCGGGTCCCAGGAAAAAAACCTGAGGAATTTCTTCATTCAATCCATGGTCTATCTGTTCAACATTGCCGAACTGGGAAAAATCGACTTCTCAGCAGTCTCCAGACTGGTTTTAGTTGACACCCGGCGAAAGAACCGGATTGGCGATTTGCGCCGGGTCCTGGACAATCCAGGACTGGAAATTATTATTTATGACCACCATCCCAAACACGACGATGACATTCCCGCGGACAAGGAATACCACATGTTGACCGGTGCCACGGTAACGATCCTGTCGGACATCCTCCGGAAAAACAACATCCCCATCACACCGGAAGAAGCGACCATCATGTGCTTGGGAATCTATGAAGACACCGGATCGTTTTCTTTTCCTTCGACGACTGAAAAAGACTTCAATGCAGCCGGATATCTGCTTTCAAGGGGTGCCAACCTCAACGTTATTTCCAGCATGATCACACGGGAGTTCAATCCGGAACAAATTGGGCTGCTAAACGATATGATTCAAGCATCCAGGCGCTATGTAATCAAAGGAGTAGATCTCGTATTGACCAGTGTGACAACCGACGACTATTTCCCCGATTTTTCGTTCCTCGTTCAAAAAATGGCCAAAATGGAGAACATCGACGCCATTTTTGCACTGGGGCAGATGGAAAACAAAGTCTATGTCGTGGCAAGAAGCCGAACCGAAGATGTCGATGTCGGCGATATTTTGGACCACATCGGAGGGGGGGGGCACCCCTCAGCCGCCGCGGCAACCGTCAAGGGGAAAACCATCGCTCAGACCGAGCAACTGCTCTTTGAAGCCCTGTACGCGAAGATCAACCCAAGACGCCTGGCCCGGAATCTGATGTCCTCACCGGCCATCATGGCAAGCGAGGGCACCACCTGCAAGGAAGCCAAGGCATTGCTGACCCGTTATAACATCAACGCCCTGCTGGTTGCCGATAGCCGTCCGAGCGCCATGGGTTTTACCGGCTACATCACCCGGCAAGTCGTCGAAAAAGCATTGTTTCATCACCTCGAGACGATTCCGATCCGCGAATACATGAGCACCGAGATATCTCACGTGCATCCGGATGCAGATGTCCTAGAAATCCAGGACAAGATCATCGGAAATAAACAGCGAATCCTGCCGGTCGTGGAGCATGGCCAGGTTGTAGGGGTCATCACCCGCACCGATCTGCTCAACACACTGGTCCAGCAGAATCGGCCGGCAAACCAGGACTTTTCCCCATTGGACGACAAGTCCAGCAACAAACGCTCACGCATGGTGAACAATTTTTTGCGGGAACGCCTTTCCAAACACATGATGAAAACCCTTGTCCAGTTGGGTGAGACCGCCAGTGGGTTGAATTTAAACGCATACGTAGTAGGCGGTTTTGTCCGAGATCTGTTCTTGTACAGGAAAAATGAAGATATCGATGTGGTCATCGAAGGAAACGGAATCGATTTTGCCAAGAGATTCGCCCAGGAATTCGGGGCAAGAACCCACACGCATCAGAAATTTGGAACCGCCGTCATTATTTTCCCCGACGGTTTTAAAATCGATATCGCCTCGGCGCGCATGGAATATTACCAATTCCCGGCATCGCTGCCGGTAGTTGAAATGAGTTCCATCAAGATGGACATGTTCCGCAGGGATTTCACCATAAATACGCTGGCCATTCAGCTTAATCCTGAAAAATTCGGCAGGCTCATCGATTTCTTCTCCGCCCAAAAGGATATCAAGGACAAAACTTTGCGGGTGCTGCACAACCTGAGCTTTGTTGAAGACCCAACACGGGTATTCAGGGCTCTACGTTTCGAGCAGCGATTTGGTTTTACAATCGGCAAACTAACATCGAGCCTTATCGACAACGCCGTAAAAATGGATTTTTTCAAGCGGCTTGCCGGCAAGCGGGTATACACGGAGCTCAAGCTGATCCTTAAGGAAGAGAACCCTGCGCCGACGCTTTTAAGGCTGATGGACTACGATCTGATAGAGGTGATTCATCCGGGGATAAAGATTGAAAGCGATTTGAAGTATCTGCTCGACACCACCAAGAAAGTGACTGACTGGCACGACCTGCTCTTCATTGATGAACCCTATGAACGGTGGGCCGTTTTTTTCATGGCGTTGATCCGACACTGCGATCTGCATACTACGCATGAAATCTGCAAGCACCTGACCATCGCTCCGCGCTATGCAACAATGTTCGGTGAAAACCGCCTCTATGCGGAGCAACAACTCTCCCGACTGGAATGGCATAAACGCCTTAAAAACGCGGAGGTCTTTAACCTACTCAAAGCCTTCAAAACGGAAGAGATCCTCTACATGATGGTTTGCACCGGCTCAGAAACGGCCAAAAAAAGAATATCGCTCTACCATACCCGCTTGCGCAACGTGAGCATTACCGTCTCCGGCAAGGATCTTTTGGACATGGGACTCGCATCTGGCCCTGTATTCAGCAATATACTTCAGGCCGTCCTGGAAGCCAAACTCAACGGATTGGTCAAAACTCGTGAGGATGAACTTGACTTCGTCCGGAGCAGGATGTCGAGGTTGACAGGTCAACCGCTGAAGGCCTTACAGATCAAAAAGACGCCGGACATGGATTAAACGGCCAGTGCGCAGGAGGTCCATGCATATGCAATCCGCATAGCCATGACCGTCCCATGGCTTTTCCGGCAGTCCCCTTCGCGCCGTCGATATACATGCAAACCGCTTTGGCTGACAGCTGGCGTACCCGTTTTCATCTGCCTGTCACCTCTTTTTTTTTCTTGATTGCATGCAACCTTCCGTTTAGTATAGCGGGTTTGAACAATAAAACGACGGTCGCAAGCGGCCGGCAAACCGGCGGCAGCCAAACCATCGATCAGGAGATGCCTTCATGAGTTCCAAGAAACGGATTTTAAGCGGTATGCGGCCCACCGGCCCGCTCCACCTGGGCAACCTGCACGGCGCCCTTAACAACTGGGTCGGCATGCAGGATGAGTACGACTGTTTTTTCTTTATTGCCGACTGGCATGCCCTGACCAGCGACTACGAAAACCCCGGCGCCATCACCGGTTATGTTGGTGAAATGATGATCGATTGGCTTAGCGCCGGTCTCGATCCGGAAAAAAGCACCCTATTCGTTCAATCGCTGGTTCCGGAACATGCCGAACTGTTCCTGTTTCTCTCCATGATCACGCCGGTGCCATGGCTGGAAAGAAACCCCACCTACAAAGACCAGATCGTCCAGATCGAAAACAAGGACCTTTCCACTTTCGGTTTTTTAGGCTATCCGGTGCTCCAGGCGGCGGATATCATCATGTACAAAGCCAACGGCGTACCGGTGGGCATCGACCAGGTGCCTCATGTGGAAATAACCCGCGAAATCGCCCGACGCTTTAATTTCCTGTACGGCGAGGTGTTTCCCGAACCAGAGGCGATCCTGACCCAAACATCCAAGATTTTAGGCCTGGACCGGCGCAAGATGAGCAAGTCCTACAACAATGCCATCTACCTGTCCGACACGCCGGATGAAATCGCCAAAAAGGTGTCCCAGATGATTACGGATCCCCAGCGCATGCGCCGATCCGATCCGGGCAACCCGGACGTTTGCAATGTTTTCGAATTTCACAAAATCTATTCGGGCCAGGATACCGTGGAGACCATCGACCCCCAGTGCCGAAATGCAGAGATCGGATGCGTCGAGTGTAAACAAATCATGGCTAAAAATCTGATCGAGGCCATGGAACCCCTCCACGAACGGCGGGCGCATTTTAAAGCCAAGCCCGATCGGGTCAAAGAGATCATCGCCTTCGGCAGCGAAAAGGCGCGCGCGGAGGCCAGGGAAACCATGGCTCAGGTGAGGGCGGCCATACGGATCAAAGATTAAACGTCTCCGATCAGAAACGGCATCTTGGGGCTCATATCTGTGTTCTCGGGTGACTAGAATCCTCGACGCAGAGCTGCTACGCCTGCGGGTTTAATCACCCTGCGTCCTTGATCTGAACCCCAATCTACCATTTCTGATCGGACACTGAATATCAGCTTGACCTAATCGCATCCTTTTTGAAAGCTTTTGGTGCCTTGCATCAATATATGGAGCATCCACCGATGAATGGAACGTTAACAGAACGAGAATATAAAAAAAACTTTATCTGCCAATGCCGATAATACAGGACAACTTGACGGATGCCGACCCCGACGATGCGGAAGACGACCTTTACCGGGTCAGGCTCCAGAACGTTTTCGAAGGTCCCATGGACCTGCTGGTCCATCTGATCAAGAAAGCCGAAGTCGACATTTACGACATTCCCATCTCACAGATTACCCAACAATACCTGGAATATCTGGAATGGATGCAGCAAATGAACATCGACTTTGCCGGCGATTTTGTCCTGATGGCATCCACGCTGACCCATATCAAGTCCAGGATGCTGCTGCCGCCACAAGCGGGCGATGAAGAGGAAGAGGATCCCCGGTTGGAGATCACCCGGCCACTGCTGGAGTATCTTCGGATCAAATCGGCGGCCGAGCAGTTGGCGGAGCGCAATCTGCTGGGGGAAAAAACCTTCACCCGAAAACCGGACGCCGACATCCTGGATGGCATGGAAGATGATCAGGTGATCCGTATCGGCCTGTTCGAACTGATCGATGCATTCCAGACCATTCTGGACAAGGTGTCGCCGGGCCATCGTGTCGATTTAACAAGGGACCGCATCTCGGTCCAGGAACGCATCACCCAGTTGACCGAAATGCTGGAAGTCAAGGAGTCCATGACCTTTGACGAGCTTTTTTCCGAGGATCACCAGCGGTCCGACATCATCGTCACGTTCCTGGCCATCCTGGAAATGGCCAAGCTCAGCCTGATCCGCATCGCCCAGCATGTGCCCACGGGCATCATTCGGATATTTTATCAGTAGGTGTTATGGCTGAAGACCTCAAATACATCATCGAAAGCCTGCTATTCGTCTCGGAAACACCGCTGACGATGGACCACCTCAAGGGCATTATTGAAGGCGAAGACACCCATGTGATCCGTTCCGCTATTGACGAACTGATGGCAGAGTACGAGCAGCGGGACGGTGGATTCGTTCTGAAGCAGGTGGCCGGTGGCTACCAGTTCAGAACCCAGGGCCGCTACAACGCATGGATCAAGCGGCTGATCAAGCCCAATGCCCCACGCCTGAGCCGGGCAGCCCTGGAAACCCTGGCGATCATCGCCTACAACCAACCCATCATCCGCAGCGATGTCGAGCACATCCGCGGGGTCGACAGCGGCGGTGTCATCCGCATGCTCATGGAACGCAAACTGATCCGCGTGCTGGGGCGCAAGGAAATACCCGGGCGCCCGCTGATCTACGCCACCACCAAACATTTTCTCGAAGTGTTTGAATTAAAAGACCTCAAAGATCTGCCCACCCCAAAGGAGATCGAAGAACTGAGCCGCTCACGAATTGAGGATGAACCGGAAATCGATGGGTTCGAAACCGAAGGCGAAACCAAAACGATAGACGCTCAAGAAGACGACGCCCCTTGAACGCGACCGGCAGCGTCTCCATTGCCAATGATATCGATAATCCAAGCGGTTTGCCCCGATGATTGGATCCCGGATGAGCGACGATCTTTTCTAAAACGATACCACCACATACAGTATTGCTTTTTTTTATGGTATACCCCATAAAGTAGGCGTTTAAATTTTATGATCCCAATCCCGCTGATAGTTCGCCGGGTAGTGGCTGACAGGAGGCTTTCATTCGAGCCTTGTGTACCATCAACCGGCGAACACGATTAAAATAAGAATTAGGTAGTCTGAAGCATTGTCAACCGGAGGTTTCACCATCAAATCCGACCATCTCTTCAATACCGACAATACAACCAAACGCGACTACAACGCCGCCTCGCTGGAGGTGCTCAAAGGACTCGATCCGGTCCGGCGGCGCCCGGGCATGTACACTGACACCCAGCGGCCCAATCACCTGGCCCAGGAGGTCATCGACAACAGCGTAGACGAGGCCATAGCCGGTTTTGCCAGCCGAATCGACGTGATCCTGCATGCAGACGGATCCTTGAGTGCGGCCGACGACGGCCGCGGCATGCCCACGGACATCCACCCAAAAGAGGGCATCACCGGCGTGGAGGTGATCCTGCTCAAGCTGCACGCCGGGGCCAAGTTTTCCAACAAGGACTACCAGTTTTCCGGCGGGCTGCACGGCGTGGGCGTGTCGGTGGTCAATGCCCTCTCATCGCGCCTGGAAGTGGAGATCAAACGCGACGGCCAGAAGCATTTCATCTGGTTTGCCGACGGCCACAAACAGCAAGACCTCCAAGTCACCGGAAGCGTGGGCCAGCGCAACACCGGCACTTTCATCCGCTTCTGGCCCAACCCGGCCTTTTTCGACACGGTGCGGTTTTCCACGCGCCGCCTGCGCCACAACCTGAGGGCCAAGGCCGTTCTCTGCCCGGGCCTCACGGTGACCTTCACGGACGAAAACACGGGTGAAAAGGAGCAGTGGCACTATGCGGATGGACTCAAAGCCTACCTTGCCGACGGGCTGCAGGGCTGCGAACTCATTCCCGACGAACCTTTCGAGGGCAAACTGGATGGCGACGGTGAAGCCGTTTCCTGGGCGGTGGTGTGGCAGCCCGAAGGCGGCGAGGCCATCACCGAAAGCTATGTCAACCTGATCCCCACTCCTCAGGGCGGCACGCATGTCAACGGCTTCCGCTCCGGGCTGCTGGCCGCCATCCGCGAATTCTGCGACTTTCGCAAACTGGTCCCCAGGGGTATCAAGCTGGCCCCGGACGACATCTGGGAGCGCTGCGCCTATGTGCTTTCGGCAAAGATGACCGACCCCCAGTTTTCCGGTCAGACCAAGGAGCGCCTCTCCTCGCGCCAGTGCGCGTCCTTTGTCAACGGAGTGGTCAAAGACGCTTTCAGCCTGTGGCTCAACCACCACACCGAGGCCGGTGAACGCCTGGCGGAGATGGCCATCGAGAGCGCCCGAAACCGACTCAAGGCGGGCAAGAAGATCGAGCGCAAGAAAATCACCGCCGGCCCGGCCCTGCCCGGCAAACTGGCCGACTGCGTCAGCCAGGACCCGGCAGAGAGCGAGCTGTTCCTGGTGGAAGGCGACTCGGCGGGCGGATCGGCCAAACAGGCCAGGGACCGGCAGAACCAGGCGGTCATGCCCCTGCGGGGCAAGATCCTCAACACCTGGGAAGTGGAGTCGACCCAGATACTGGGATCCAAAGAGGTTCACGACATTGCCGTGGCCATTGGGGTGGACCCGGGGTCGCAGAATATCAACGGGCTGCGCTACGGAAAGATCTGTATCCTTGCCGATGCGGACTCCGACGGGCTTCACATCGCCACCCTGCTATGCGCCCTGTTCCTGCAGCACTTCACGCCGTTGGTCAAAGCCGGCCATATCTTCGTGGCCATGCCCCCGCTGTATCGCATCGACATGGCCAAGGAGGTGCACTACGCCCTGGATGAGGCCGAAAAAACAGCCATTATCCGCCGCATGGAGACCAAAAGGCCCAACGGCAAAATCAACGTCCAGCGGTTCAAGGGGTTGGGTGAGATGAATCCGCTGCAGCTGCGCGAAACCACGATGGCCCCGGATACCCGCCGGCTGGTCCAACTGACCGCGGACGAGAAGGAGGCGGCCTTTTCGACACTCGACATGCTGCTGGCCAAAAAACGCGCCGCCGACCGCCGCCAGTGGATCGAGGACAGCGGCGACCTGGCGGAAGTGGATTGATAAGGTGGATAGGCTGAAGATTGAAAGCCTTCAGAGCAGGGTGGATGCACAAGCGATCAAAATAGAAAGGGGCGAAAGGAACAAACGCGATGTTGCGTATAGATTGGTGCTTAAAAACCTTCCGACAGCCCATGGCTCATCGCCTATCGCCGATTCCTAAAGCAACGATGACCCAAACGAAATAAAACCCAATGAAAGTAATAATTATATGACAACCACCGCTACCCCCATCCGCATCGAGGGTACCGAACGCATGCCCCTGCAGCAGTTCTCCCGGCAGGCCTATCTCGACTATGCCATGTACGTGATCATGGACCGCGCCCTGCCCCACATCGGCGACGGGCTCAAGCCGGTTCAACGGCGCATCGTCTATGCCATGAGCGAACTGGGTCTCAAAGCGTCGTCCAAGCACAAGAAGTCCGCCCGCACCGTGGGCGATGTTCTCGGCAAGTTCCACCCCCACGGGGACACGGCCTGCTACGAGGCCATGGTGCTCATGGCCCAGCCCTTCTCCTACCGTTATCCGATGATTGACGGCCAGGGCAACTGGGGCGCTCCTGACGATCCCAAATCCTTTGCCGCCATGCGCTATACCGAAGCCCGGCTTTCGGCCTATGCCGAGGTGCTGCTGTCGGAAATCGGCATGGGAACGGTACAGTGGGTGCCCAATTTCGACGGCACGCTGAAAGAACCGCGGGTGCTGCCTGCCCGTCTGCCCAACATCCTGCTCAACGGCACCACCGGCATCGCCGTGGGCATGGCCACGGACATCCCGCCCCACAATATCAGAGAGGTCGTCGATGCCTGCATTCATTTGATCGATAACCCGGACGCCGGTGTCGAAGCGCTGTGCAACCACATCCACGGACCGGATTACCCTTCCGGCGCCGAAATCATCACACCCAAATCGGAAATCGTCGGCATCTATCAAGCCGGCAAGGGGGTCATCCGCATGCGGGCCACCTTCGAGCTGGAAAACGGCGACATCGTCATTAACGCCCTGCCCCACCAGGTGTCGCCAGCCAAGGTGCTGGAACAGATCGCCGCCCAGATGAATAAAAAAAAGCTGCCCATGGTGGCGGACCTCAGAGATGAATCGGACCACGAAGACCCCATCCGCCTGGTGATCGTGCCCCGCTCCAACCGGGTGGACAAAGACGCCCTGCTGGCGCACCTGTTCGCCACCACCGAAATGGAAAAAACCTTTCGGATCAACATGAACATCATCGGCCTTGACCGCAAACCCGGTGTGAAAGGCCTCACCGAACTACTCACCGAATGGATTACCTTTCGCACCCAAACTGTCAAGGATCGTTTGGCATTCCGGCTGGAAAAGGTCAAAGAGCGCCTGCACATCCTGGAAGGCCTTCTGGTGGCCTACCTGAACATCGACGAAGTCATCCGCATCATCCGCAAGGAGGATGAACCCAAGCCGGTGCTGATGGCGCGCTTCGACATCTCCGATGCGCAGGCCGAGGCGATCCTCCAACTGCGCCTGCGCCACCTGGCCAAGCTGGAAGAGATGAAAATACGAGCCGAACAGGAGGAACTGGACAGCGAACGTCAGACGCTGGAGGCAATCCTGGGATCGTCGGCACGCCTGAAGACGCTAATCAAAAAGGAGCTGCGGGCGGATGCCAAAACCCACGGCGACGACCGGCGCACCGCCATCGTCCAGCGCGAGGAGGCCCAGGCCATCTCCGAAGAGCAGCTTGCCCCGGTCGAGCCGGTGACCGTAATTCTTTCGGCCAACGGATGGGTGCGGGCCGCCAAGGGCCATGACATCGAGCCCGGCGAAGCCATCTACCGGCCGGGTGACCGCTACCTGGCCGCCGCCCGGGGTAAAAGCAATCAACCGGTTGTTTTTCTGGATTCCACCGGCAGGACCTACAGCCTGTCGGCGCATACGTTGCCGTCGGCCAGGGGGTATGGCGAGCCGCTCACCGGCCGCTTTGTCCTGCCGCCCGGGGCGACCTTCATCGACGTGATCATGTCGCCGGCAGATCAACCGTTGTTGATGGCCAGCGATGCCGGGTACGGATTCATCACTCGTTTCGACGACCTGCTGACGCGCAACACCAAAGGCAAGGCATTGCTCTCGCTGCCCAAAGGCGCCCTGCCGCTGAGACCCATCGCGCTGGGAAACACCTCTTCACATCTGCTGGCCGCGGTCACCAGCGAGGGACGCATGCTGGTCTTTCCCCTCAATAAGTTGCCAGCCATCGCCAAGGGCAAAGGCAACAAGATTATCCAGATCCCGCCCAAGCGGGCCAGGGAGCGCACGGAACTGCTGATCCATATCATCATTGTACCCGAAGCAGGCACCCTGACCATTTTCGCCGGCAAACGGTTTTTCAAGTTGACCTACGGCAATCTCACCCAATACGTGGGTGAGCGCGGCCGCCGTGGAAAAAAACTGCCCCGGGGATTCCAGAATGTCGACCGCCTGGAAAGCGACGCCCCCGATCAGGCACCGCTGGAGCTGACGACCACGCATGAGGAATAAACCCCAAGAGGAATCCGCGGAAAGGGCCGCTTCACGCCAATGACCGTCAAACCCAGCCATCCCGCGACGCCGTCTCCGTCGGCCACCCTCATCCTCGCCCGCCAGCACGATGCGGGAGTCGAAGTCTACCTGTTGCGCCGCAACGCCGCCAGCAAATTCATGCCGGGCACCTACGTCTTTCCCGGCGGCAACCTGGAAATCGAAGACATGGATGGCGCCTTCTGGCAGGACCATGCGGATCTTCCTGCGGATCAATTGGAGCCGGCGCTGGACGGCGCTGTTGACCGCATGCTGCCCTTTGCCGTGGCGGCCATCCGGGAGACCTGGGAGGAGGCCGGGCTGCTGCTGGCCGCCCCCGCGAAAGGACCCCGCAGCCTTGAACCGGCAGGAAAAAGAAACACGCCATTCACCCGGCGGATACAGAACGACGGCCTTTGGCTGTCCATCTCCAAGCTGGGGCGCTGGCACCACTGGATCACGCCGGAGTTGATGCCGCGACGTTTCGACACCTTTTTCTTTGTGGCGCCCGTGGGGCAGGATCAACGCTGCCGCCCGGACAACCGGGAAACGGTCCACGGCACCTGGATCACACCCCGAAAAGCCCTGGCAGAAAACGAACGAGGCCTCCTGCCGCTGAGCCCGCCGACCCTGGTGACCCTTCATCAGATGCTGACCTTTGCCGATCTCGGCACCCTGATGGCCGAAGCCCGCCGCCGTTCCTGGCCGGCACCGATCATGCCGCGGTTGTGGCCGCTTGAAAACGGCGCGCTGATCATCGAGCCCTGGGACCCGGATTACACCCGCGCATCGATCGACGTGGACATCGACCGCCTGGAAAGGGATGTCCTGCCGGCAGGCGCCCCTTTTTCACGACTGTGGCGCCGTCGGGGCGTCTGCCGGCCGGTGAAATACAGAGGATAGACAAATACATCGAGGGCAGAAATTGAGTCGGTGGGGCATTGGATGATCCGGCCCAACGCAGCGTGAAGGCGTTAAAGGCGCTTGAGGCTGATTTTACCGTCACTGGCAGCAAGCACCTGGAAAAAATGCTCTCCCATCCGGAATCCCTTGCGGGCCTGGTCTGCATCGATCCGATGCGGATAGCCGAAGTGGGGGTCCAACTGGAGAATATACAAGTCCATATGCAGAATGCCGCTACGGCTGCCTCGATAGACGATGCGGGAGTCACCTACCCGTGCGCCGTGATCTTTTGCCAGAAGGATGCGCCCACGCTGTTCCAGAATCCGATCCGCCGGTTCAGCGGTTACCGCGGGAGACGGTTGCCAGTGATAGTCCGGGTTCAGTGCACCAACCCACAGGTACCATACACAACCGAAAAAAAAGAGACCGCAGGCCACTAAAAAAAACGTTGGCAGCCAATTGTTTTTATCGAAATCGTTCACGGACAAACCACCTTTCACAGCTATTTGGGTCCCATCGCCAATGGCGATTGCGCGGGATCATCTCGGCATGGTTAAGCGGCTCAATTTCAGTGCGGGTGGACCGCGTCGAATCTTCGACATTTACGCGCATGCCTGCGGGTTTAAAACAGGCCGTCCTTGACCGTGAGCCATCATCCTGGTTTTAACGCGAGGAATTGATAATGTATGTCCGGCAATCAACTTTTGCAAGGATGATATGAGACCGCCATCTGGAACCGCCAGAGGCTTGGGATAAGGAGGACTGACTACCTATGCTGCGCGTTTTTCAAACCGACATTGCCGACCCGGAGCAGTTCGTCGTCACCCTGGAACTGGTACCCGGGCGGGAGTCCACCGGACGGTCGGTGGACACGGTCATGGGCATTGCCAGGGACGCCTTTGCCGACGGGCGCATTTCCGCGGTCTCCATCACGGACAACCCCGGCGGCAACCCGTCCCTGAGCCCCGACGCCATCGGCTACCGGATCTTTTCAATCGGCATGGACGTCATCGTTCACTTCACCTGCCGGGACATGAACCGCGTCGGCATGGAAAGCCGGGCCCTGCAACTGGCCATGATCGGCATGAAAAATATCCTTGCCCTCACCGGTGACTATTCCGGCAAGGGGTTTGGCGGCCAGGGAGCACCGGTGTTCGACTTGGATTCGGTGAACCTGCAGATCATGCTCACGCTGATCAGCAAGCGCGTCAATGCCGCCGGCGACCCCGACGGCTTCTTCACCGGCTGCGCCGTCTCGCCTTTCAAGCAAACCGAAGGGGAGAACATGGCCCAGTATGCCAAGATGAGCCGAAAGGTGGCGGCCGGCGCCCAATTCGTCATCACTCAGTTGGGTTACGATGCCCGCAAGTTCCACGAACTGATAGGCATCCAGCGACATATGGATTTGCGGGTTCCCACCTTGGGCTCGGTTTACTTGCTCACCCCCAATGCTGCCCGCATCATGAATCAGGGCCGGGTGCCGGGGGCGGTGGTCACCGACACGCTTCTCCAAACGGTACTCGCGGAGTGGCAGGACAAAAAACAGGGAAAGATGGCTGCCATCGAGCGGGCCGCACGCCTCGGGGCGGTATTGCAGGGCCTGGGGTACCGGGGTATTCACATCGGGGGTATTCATCGCGACTTTTCCACGGTGGGCATGATCCTGGACCGGATGGCGCAGATCAAAAACGACTGGCAGGCGTTCATTCCCCAGTTCGATTATCCCCAGCCCAACGGCTTTTACGCCTTTCGCGAACCACCCCCGGAGCCGGTCACCGCTCCGGTTTTCGGTCTTCGCCCCCAGCCGGTGCCGGTGGTCGACCGGGCGCTCTATTCGCTGATGCGTCACTTCCACAACCTGTTTTTCAATTTCGATTCACCAATGGCCCCCGTCTATCGAACGCTCTGCCAGGCAATGGACCGCGGCATCGGCGGACGACTGTTCATGCACCTGGCCGAACACCCCATCAAGCTTATGCTGCTGGGGTGTCTTCAATGCGGCGACTGCGCCATCCAGCATGTGGGCTTCTTGTGCCCCGAATCGGGATGTCCCAAACACACGCGCAACGGCGCCTGCGGGGGCAGTCTAAACGGCAGGTGCGAGGTGAACCCGGACCGGAAATGCGTCTGGTTTCGCGCCCATTACCGTTTGGCTGTTGATGGGAAAACCAAAGAGATGTGTGACGGGTGTGTCCCCCCACGCATGTGGGAACTGAACAACACCTCATCCTGGCTCAATTTTCACCTTCGGCGGGACCATCAGAGCAACGGCAGTGAAATTGCGGGCTTTTGCCGTCAGGCCAGCTGCCGGTTGTTGCCGGATGAATGAAATCTGAAAACGAACGACGAAGGACGCTTGGTCGGTCTGTTGAATTGGTGTTACTGGTTCGATTGGTTTTACTGGTCGATTTGAATGCGCAGGCGCAGCTGCTGCCAATTCGGCCGAAACAGAGGAGTTGACATGAACGTCATCGCAGACTTGTGCATTGTGCCCATCGGTGTGGGGGTATCGGTCTCACCGTATATCGCCGCCTGCCAGCCAATTCTTGCGGAAGCGGGCCTGGACATTACGCTGCACGCCTATGGCACCAACATCGAGGGGGATTGGGATGCCGTGTTTACCGCCATCCGGCACTGCCACGAAGCGATCCATCGAATGGGGGCACCGCGAATCACCACTACCCTCAAATTCGGGACCCGCACCGACAGGGAGCAACACATGGCCGACAAAGTGGACAGTGTTAAGGCAAAGCTCGCTCAAGGTTAGTCGGAAAGCTCCCCCTCGGCCACCCGCCGATCGTCCGGGTATCCTATAATTCGCCTTAGCCGTCGATCGTATCCGCTGCGCCGATCCCAGTTGGTTCGCCGCTCCCGGCCGCATGGTATCGAGACCAGGAACCGCCGATCCTTGACCCGGCGCCTGCCGCCGTTATCGGCAACCTCAAGGGCCGTTAAGCCTTTTTCCATGAGTCACCTCCCCCGCAGGCAATCTGTAAGGATGGGAATCAGGGCCGCGGAAAAAAATAGTCGAGCACGATTGCATCGGGTGCGGGACCGTCTGCAAGGACCGCTGACCGCTTTATCAGGAAAAGGACCAGTGGGGCAACGCGGATGGCGGGCCAAGGTCAAGCATAACGGGCAATTATTTACTACCGAGGCCTTAAGCGCGCCCCAAAAAACAACCGAGAAAAGAGTGAAACGGAAAACAGCGGTGTGCAGGCTCAGGTGGCGACATCATCTAAAAATCGTTTCGTCCCGGCTGTCTATATTAAGTTTTAGCTAATTGGCTCGCCACTGTCAAAAACAATTCTGTTTTCCGTTGGCGGGCAACGGCATTCCAAACCAGAACCGATAGCCGTGACGAAAAATATCCAGCAGGGGCATCCCCTTGGAAAACCCGCCCATCAGCGCTATTCTGGCTGGCGGTGAGACCAGCAGCAGGTACCCTATCTTAGGCAGTTTGTAGAAAGCTGCCGAGGCGGCGTGAGCGAAAAGAAGATCGCGTTGAATCGGCACCAACCCATTTGCGTACGTCTTGCAGGCATCTTTACCGGTACCCATGGCATCTGCGATGGCAGCAGCCGCTTTTTGGCCGCTGATGATGGCATGGTACAGCCCTTCGCCGAGCAGCGGATCCACAAGACCGGCAGCGTCACCGACCAGCAGCACCCGTCCGCGACCGGGTCGATACCGCCATCCCCCCATGCCCAGCGGAAAACCGGTTATGCGCGTCGGCACCGGTCTGCCGATTCTCTGGACCACATAGTCAACCAGGTCCTGACGGTCGATCTTAACATCCGCTTTCAAGCTATACAGCCCCACATTGATGTGATTCTTTTTGGGAAAAATCCACCCATACCCGCCGGATACCCGGCTGAAATCAAAGCCCATGGACAGATCCATGGAAGGCGAGCAGTCTACGATTCCCTCGACGGCAAATCCCGCGCGATAGCCGTCAAATCGACCGGTCAGCCGACGGACCCGGCTGTGGGCACCGTCGGCCCCGATCAAGAAACGGGCACGGATCACCCCCCTATCCGTAATCACCGAAACACGTCGATCGCTTTCCACAATTTGATCGATCCGCTTTACCACCGAAAAACGCGCACCCGCAGCCACGGTTTTTTTCAGGCAGAAATAATCGAATGCCGACCGTTCGATCATGTGGCAGATGGGGTGAATCCCTTTAAACCGTTTTTGATTGCGCATTCGGCAGCTTACCGACAGGTCGCACACGGTTCTCTGGATAACCGGGGCGATTGAATAGCGAAGGGCTCGAACCGCCTTGACCGTCAGCCCGCCGGCACAGGTTTTCTTTCGCGGGAATTCGGCCCGGTCCAATAAAAGAACCCTCAATCCGTTGGCGGTCAGGTCCCAGGCCGCGCTGCACCCGGCCGGACCCGCTCCGACGACAATGATATCTGCTGTCAGCAAAGCGCCCCTATGATTTCATGGTGGTAGATTGCACATGCGATCTCAGCATTGACTTGACCCCTCGGATCTGGCAACAATTGCAGTGATCATGACATTTCCGGTGCCACCTTGCAACCGGCATCCGGTCAGCAATGGAAGGAAACGGCCACGTGTTGACAGTGAAAGAAGCGGTTCAAGCAGCCATGGACCTTCTCAACGGTCTGTACGACACCCGCAAGTTTGAGGACATACTGTTGGAAGAGGTAAAGATGGGTGACGATGGGTGCCACTGGGAGGTTACCGTGGGATTTTCACGGAAAGCCCTGTCCGAAAATGTCATGGAGGCCATCGGTTCCAAGAAATATATCCGCAGCCGGAAGATCTTTCACATCAATGGAAACAGCGGAGAGCTGGTATCCATGAAGGACGGCGGATCGTCCTTTTAGTCACCCGCGCATACCTCAAGGAGCACACCATTGAACCGCGAACAGCCATTTCAATCCCGAATCAGCATCCGTTTCAAAGACATCGATGCCATGGGGCACGTGAACAACGCCGTGATCTTCACCTACTTCGAAGAGGGTCGAAAAGCGCTATTCTGCGACGCTTTCAAGGAATCCGTCCCCGGTGGATTTAATTTTATCCTAGCCCACCTGGAATGCGATTACCTACTACCCATCCGCCTCGAAGACCAGCTGTTGCTGAACATGTGGGTCACCGCCATCGGCACGAAAAGCTTCGGGCTTGCCTATGCCCTGAAGGATAAGGCCGATGCGAATCGCATCTTCGCGAAGGGGTCCTCCATCCAAGTCTGCTACGACTATCGGCAGCGCCAGTCGGTGCCAGTGCCACAAACCCTAAAAAAAGCACTTCGGCCCTATCACCGGCCCGCCTGAGGATCAACCTCCCCCGCTTCACCACCACCCGCGTCAACCGGCGACCCCCGTCCTTTTGAAAAATGCTCCATTTTTTTAAAAAATGCACTAAATTTAATTGAAATCAGTAAATTCAGCGATTGTATACTTTGAATTGTTTTCATTTTGTGTGATTAGTTTATTTTTTTACGATGGCACATTGTTTGCTTTACCTATAAAATAAGAATCGGCTTCACATAAAAGCTGAGCTGATTGCTCTCCTACAACCGAACAATCGTATGTAGAGTTCTGTAGTAATTAGGTAACTATTGAACCCGTAATATAAGGAGAAAAACCATGCACCCCGGCCGACCTGCATTTACCCGTATTTTAATTGGACTTATCCTGCTTTTCTCGGCATCGGTGGCCTTAGCCAGTCAAGGCACTGTCAAGATTGCGTTGAACTATCCCGAGACGGGCCCTTACTACATGCAGGGCAAGGACCAGTGGAGAGCCGCAAATCTCGCTGAAACTGAAATCAACGCCGCCGGTGGCATTTTAAATCAAAAGATTGAACTGGTCACCTACGACACCAAATCCAGTTCGGAACTTGCCGCCAAAAATGCCGTTCACGCCATCAATTCAAATGGTGTGAAAATGATTTTCGGAGGCTCTTCGAGTGCGGTTGCCGTGGCGGTATCCAAAGTCTGCCAGGAAAAGGGCGTGCCCTTCTTTGGTACGTTGACCTATTCCACGACGGTTACCGGAGAGGAAGCCAGACGTCATACCTTTAGGGAATGCAACGATTCGTGGATGGCGGCCAAGGCCATCTCGTCATATATGAATAAAAATTTTAAAGGCAAAAAATACTTCTATATCACGGCGGATTATACCTGGGGATGGACCACAGAAGCGTCATTGAGAAAATTCAGCGACACTGAGGACAAAGCCATTCACAAGGGCGTGCTGACACCGTTTCCTTCAACCGATTTCACTGCTGCACTGAAAAAGGCCGACCAGGAGCGGCCGGATGTACTGGTACTGGTACTGTTCGGCCAGGAAATGGCCAATGCGATTCGTTCGGCGCACAAAATGGGCATGAAGGAGCGCATGCAGATCGTCGTTCCCAATCTGACGCTCGGCATGGCCGAACGCGGGACCCCCAGAGCCATGCAGGGTGTGGTGGGAACGGTACCCTGGTGCTGGCAGATCCCATATACTTACAACTACGAACGGGGTATTAAATTCGTAGAGGATTTCCAAAAAGAACACCAGCGTTATCCCAGTTCCTCTGCCGCTTCCGCTTATACCATCCTTTACGAATACAAAGCTGCCGTTGAACGAGCCGGCACGTTTGACTCGGGAAAAGTGATCAAAGCGCTGGAAGGTCACCGTTACCAACTGTTGAAAGATGAACAGGTATGGCGCGACTTCGATCATCAATCGGTTCAAACGGTTTACGTGGTGCGCTGCAAGCCGAGAGACGAGGTGGTAAAAAACCGATACAATCTGGATTATTTTGAAATTATTGACCAACTTCCGGGAAAAATGGCGGCTTGTTCGCGCCAGGAGTGGAACGACGTTCGCAAAGCGGCCGGCAAGCCGACCCGGCTTGAGAAGCTGCCCGGCGAATAGGAGACCGGGGCACAGATGCCGGCCGCAAAGTCGGCCTTTCTTCATGGTGGGGCAGCGGATCACCCGTTACCGCTCACCCTGCCGAAAGGGTTCAATCGATAACACGGGCGGCTTCGAATGAACCGTGAAGTACGCGCGGGTAGTACAGCGCAGGATAGTCGTCCAATCGATTGGGATCGATATGATTGGTGGCGTAAGTGATCACCAGATCCGCCCCGGTCAGAAACGGATGGGATTTGGCGGCATAAATCAAAACACCGGGAATCGACACTTCTTCCGGGGAATATAAACGCGTCAATTGACCCCACGGCCCTTCGGGCCGGGGGGCGATCCGCCACCCCAGTTCGGCGGCGCCGAAGCCGACGGTTTGAATCTGGAGAAACTGGTTGATGCGGGGTTCGAAATGAACGCCGAACTCGGCTTGGGCATCGGCGAACAGGACTGCCGGCCAGCCGTCCATCTGTGATTCTTTTTTCCATCCAGTCCGCATACCACACCACCACTCCGGTTCACGCAAGTCCCCTTCCCATGCCCGTTCCTCCTCCCACCTGGCCAGATAGGCCTGATCGCCACCTTGATTGGTTCCATAGGCGTAGAGGTGTCCTTTTCTGCGCAATACGCCGCCGGTGCCCAAAGCGATAGGGTGCGCGCCTGGATTATTTCTCGCGTGGGTGAACCGCCATCGTTCAGGAGGTGCGTCGGGGTTGTCGATCAATAGCGCATGCCATCCGGTCGTGGCAAATCCCAGATCGTTGTCGAAAGGCGCGATCATCGTAAGAAAAACCAGCAGATGATTGCCGATCCGAATACCGTCTCCGGGCCAGGACCATGTTTTTTCAGATTCGGGGAAAAAGGATGCCGGTGTTCTGGCCGCCGTCTGTCTCCAGAAGAACGTCATGGATGCCGCAGCTGGATTGCTTCCGGTCTGAATGCCGATACTGTTGCGGATCAGGATGGCCCGGCTTCGGTCGTCACTTGTGCCTGAACGGATAAGGGTATCCCCGAACAGCCAAAGCGCCCTGCCCTTTCCCAGATCAACACTATGGGCGTCATCGGCGCCCAGCCAGCGTGGGTCCTGCCGGAAAATGCGATCGGCCGCCGGCCATGGATGGGCCATGAGAATAACGGCTGAGGACGTCCTTCCGATCGGCCGGTCACAAGACACGCTACCGCCAACCAGCAATATCGCGAAAAGCAGAATGCATCGCATGCGACACATGATTGTTATCTTGGTCATGAGGCAGTGCATGCTCAGTTGGAAGGTACGGCGGTAGGTGTCAGCACCAGGACCGAACGGGTATGGTTGGCGATCTCGTGATCGCTGAACCACCAGTACATCTTCTCACCATTCATGAATGCCCCGATCTGGTCCGTGGCATGGGGGTGAAACACCCGTCCGGTCACCCCGCCGGACAACACTGCCAGCACCTTGTCCTCGTCGGCCAGATCGGCCACCATGCGAAGGGCCGCGGAGATGGTCACCGAATAGGGATCGTTGTACTCATACCGGCCCCGATACAAGGCCTCCACGGATCCCGCCGCCGGATGCGTGCCGCCCCCCAGAAAGCCCTTGCCAAATCCATCTTGCCGAACCGGGCTGACGAAGCTGTGTCGATGGAGCTTTCCCCAGAGCCATCCATCCGGATTGCTACCCATCGACGCGGAAAGCATGGCACGGGCGTCCAAGGCTGCACGGATCAGGATCTCCGGCTTTCGTTCGACGGTCCCTGCAGTCGTCGTGTCATCGAACCACAGCCCCAGGTGGTCGGTCAAAACCATCTGCTGAAAACGTTCCTGCCAGAAATACCAGACCCCGAGCATGTGCCCGGCGAGAGCTTCTCCCAGTTCATCCGAAAACGTCAGCCAGGCGAATCGTTCGTAGATCGAATGGAACACAGTGGCGCCGACGGCGTCGATGTCGTCATGCAAGTCCCATTTTTTCAGGATCTGCGCCAGTTCGAGCGTGTGCGGGGAAGTCTCCAGAACATCCACCATATAGGGGACCAGCTTTTCCGCCATCAGGTTGAAGGTGTCCCGCTGATAGCGCCAGTGATCGTCAACGGATTTCTCGCCAGGCGTGTCCATCAGCTGTTTGAGCCGGCGGTATCGGTAGGATGGCGACTGATAGGATGAGTAGTAATAGGGATAATCGTGCGGCACCGTATGGTGGTTGCAGGTGCCTAACCACCCCTTTTTGGGGTTGTATGCATGGGGCATCTGTTCAAAAGGGACAAAACCGCGCCAGTTGTCCCTGCCGTCGGTCACCACGGACGGAACGGTTCCATCGCCGTCATTGCGGATGGGCAACCGTCCGGAGACGTGCCAGCCGATGTTGCCATCCGTATCGGCAAAGGCGAAATTGAGCATGATAATATTGGCCATGGCCAGCGCGCGCCGGATGTCGCCCACACTTTTGGCATTGATCATATCCGTGACACCAAGGGTTGGGCTCATGGTTTCAAAAGGCGCCCACCTGAGACTCACGACCTGTTCCGTTTCAAGACCCTCGAGCACGCCGGAAACCACCGGCCCCCGATTGGTGTAACGAATCGCAATCCGCTCTTCACGGAAACCCTCCTTCGCATGCTTATCCCGAATCCTCAATGTTTCCTCAACTACAGTAAAGGGAATGGACCGGTTGCCTTCCAGATAACGATCGGGGTCGGCCGGATCAAGAGTTTCGACGTAGAGGTCCTGCATATCCCCATAGGCATTGGTAATACCGACGGCCACAAACCGGTTACGAAAGATGGGCATCAGGGGCAGGCCGGGGATATGAGCGCCGACGATGCGGTTGTGGGGTGTGATGAGGCCGACCGGGTACCAGGGACCGGGGAGAATACGGGTTTCCAGGTGTGGATCGTTGCAGACCACCGGCTTGCCGCCGGCAGACAGACCCGGACCGAGCACCCAATTGTTGCTGCCCATCTCATGGCTGCCGTCTTCGAGAAAGCCCAGGAGCCGTTTATCGGATTGGAACCCGGACGGAACCATCGTCAGAGCGCCGGCCGCATCTGCCCGGGAACCCTCATCGTCCGGGTTGACGATCAAGGGAAATATCTCCGTAGCCCGCTGCTGCCCAAGTTGTTCAACCAGCATCTGCGCAAGGATTTCAGCCTTCAGATTGGCCGAGGTGTCCCAACTCATGAAATACAAGATGGTCAGGCTATCCGCAAGGGTCCACGGTTCCGGCGATATTCCCGCCAGTTTGAACTCCAGCGGAAGAGACTCCCCACCGTCTTGGATGTAGGCATTGACACCGTCCACATAGTACTGGATTAAACGACGCGTATCCGGGGCAAGCATTCCGGCGTGAGCGATGGCCTGACGGTGAAGGCCGAGGGTACGGTGTCGGATATCCAGCGCTTTTGCTTTTTCCCCGGCCAGTTCGCCAATCCGACCTGCGGCGAAGAGCCGGGTCAAGGTCATCTGGAACAGGCGGTCCTGGGCGGTGACGTAACCCAAGGCGCGCATGGCGTCGCCCAGGGATTCAGCGTGGATATAGGCCATGCCCTTCTCATCCCGAACCACTTTTACTGGTGAATCGAGGTCCTTCAATACGAGTCTGCCATCGGTCGGATAGCGATTGAGTCCGGTACATCCGGCAAATGATAAGAGGCTGAGCATCAGCGGCAACGTAAACCAGGCGATCCTTCGCATTGGCACCTCCACTTATGCTATATTCAGTTATTCTTCGTAAAACTGACGGATAAAACCTTCATAATAGGAAAAGGACCAATGCCGGTTCTGAAGCAGATCGGCAGCTGTTTTTCCATCTCCGGTACGGATCAGTTCGATTAGCTCATCGTGCTCCTGGCAGTTTTGCCGTTCCCACTCGCAAATGTATACGCGACGGGGAAAATCGTAGAGCCGCTGTTTGAAAGGAGTAATAATTTTATTGACCTGTCGGTTGTCGGACAGGTCAAGGAATTGGTTGTGAAAGGCGAGGTTAAGCCCGAAAAATTCGGCATAAAAACTGTCGAAATCGTCCCGTTCGATCATTTTCTTCATGCGGCCATTGATGGCGGTCATGGCATCGAGACGATCGTCGGTGAATCGACTGCAGACATCAACCAGCACAGCGGCCTCCAACGCACCGACAACCTCGTATGCGTCTTTGACGTCCTGCAGGGACAAACGGTTCATCAGCACTCCCCTGCGCGGCAGAATGGTGACAAAACCTTCGCATTCCAATTGGATGATCGCGTCGCGCAGGGGGGTCTTGCTGATGCCCAGTCGTTCACTCATCTCATTGAGCCGGATATACTCACCAGGGATAATGCGGCCGTTGAGCATCTCAGCACGCAGATACTGGTAGACCTGCTCCCGCAATGAACGCAGCTCAAATGGGTTGACCGGTTTTTTGTCAGTTGGTGGAAGCAATCGCTTTTCTCATCCGAAGACCTTTTCTATGCCTTTTTGAGTGGCGTGTACCATCCGGTCCGCCTCGTCTTTAGTAATCACCAGCGCCGGGGCGTAATAAAGGGTGGTGTTGAGTCCGGGCAGGCTGCTGTTGGTTCGTCCGAGCAGCACACCCTCTGCCTTGACGGCATCTATCACCGCACCGACCTGGGCTTCGCTGGGCGGCTGTTTTTTCTGTTTATCCGCCACCAGTTCAACGCCGCAGAACAGGCCTTTGCCGCGAACGTCGCCGACGGCGGGGTGGTCAAGCAGCTCCCCGAGCCTGCCGAGCAGATAATCGCCCATCACCCGGCTGTTTTCGACCAGGTTCTCGGTTTCCATGATGCGGATGTTCTCCAGCGACGCCGCCATGGTCCCCGCACAGCCGCCGTAGGTGGAGATGTCCCGAAAAAAGTGCATTCGTTTATCCGGGTCGGCGGGATCGTTGAGAAACAGATCGTATAGGTGCTGCTTGACCACCGTGGCGGAAATGGGCTCATAGGCGCTGGCCATACCCTTGGCCAGGGTGATCATGTCCGGATCCACATCAAAGTGCTCATGCCCGAAAAACTTGCCGGTTCGCCCAAATCCGGCCACCACCTCGTCGATGACCAGATACACACCGTATTTTTCACATATTTCCTGGAGAATGGGAAAATACTCATCCACCGGAACGATGATGCCGCCGCCGGCGGTAATCGGTTCAACGATCAAACCGCCCACGCTCTCCGGTCCCTCTTGCAGAATGATCTCCTCGACGGCTCTGGCGCACTGGACATCGCAGTTCGGGTAGCGCTTGTCGAAAGGACAACGGTAACACAGGCAGTGGGGAATCTGCACGAACCCCTCCGGAAAGGGACCGAAGGCCTTTTTGCGTTCGGCTTGTCCAGAGGAGGCCAGCACGGCAATGGTCGTACCGTGGTAGTCTCGGTCCCGATATAAAATCTTGAATTTGCCTTTACGTGCCGGATCGATGGTTGTGGCTTGCCGGATAATCTTGTAGCTTTTTTCGTTGGCCTCGGACCCGCTGTTGGAGAAATAGACCTTGCCCATCTTAGGCAACAATTTGATCAATTTGCTGGAAAGTTTGATGGAAGGGACCGTACCGACGCTGCCGGCGAAATAGGCCATCTTCTTCATCTGGGCGGCGACGGCATCGGCGATGCTGTCGCGGCCGTATCCCACATTGACGCACCACACGCCGCCGGAGGTCGCATCCAAGTATTCTCGGCCGCGGATATCCGTGACCATCAACCCCTTGCCCGCAACGATGATCATCTGCTCCTGGTTCTGAAAACATTTGTGAGGTTTGATGTGATGCCACAGGTGATCCTTGTCGCCCACGACCATCTCATCCACGCCGTAATCCAAAACATGCGACAATAAGTCGTTCATTGAATACTCCTTGTTATACGGGTTAACACCTGACGACATTCAAAATTGCCAGGGTCTGCGTTGAGCAGCGATGCTCGTTTGTGATGAGGTCGATGCGCACGCCTCATTTTCGATGAATACCACACCCTGATCGGGGCCGTTTTACCAATCGGTCTGAATTTCTCTTTCAAGCCTTTATCATGCCGATCGATACATTTTCTGTACATTTTTATCGGTATGGTGTCTGATATATTAAACACCACAAAAAAAAACAAGGTCCCTGTCGTCATCTGGGACAATTATTGGCTTTCATTTGTTATTTTTACCTGCATTGGCATTTGACATCGGAAGGTCTCTTGGGATAACCATGGTAGGATTATTTGGTTCAGATGTTGCATCTTCCGCAACACAATCAACCATCCATTTTTTCTTAGAGGACACGCCACCATTGAAACCGACATACGCTAAAAATGTGCTGAAAGAAGCCATCATCAACTGCCTGTCCGGCATACCGATATTTGCTGATCTGGATCACGCTGAATTGAACACGGTCAGCGACCACATGCATGTGTCCCGGTTTGAAGCCGGCGATCTTGTCTTTAGCGAAGGCGACCCGGGTGATGAGGTGTGCTTCGTCGTTGACGGCACACTCGACGTTTTGAAATTGTATGCCGGCAAACTTGAAAAAAAAATAGCTGTCAAAGCCCCTGGCGGATCCATTGGAGAAATGGCCGTCATCGGCAATTTTTCCCGCACCGCCACAGTCAAATCGCGCACTGATTCCACCTTGCTCACCCTGCCCCGACGGCGCTTTGACGAAATTTGTGAGGAACACCCGAAGATCGGGGTTAAAATCCTGAGATCGATTGCGCAACTGCTTAGCCTGCACCTGCGGGACACGTCCCAGGAGCTGTTTGAGCTCATATCTCCGAGAAAGTAAGATTGACCGGGTTGTCTCGATCCTTGCTGTCAAGCGGTCTACCGCCTATTCGGATCGTCTGCTGCCATTTTTCATCAGCGTAAACCGGTCATCACCCGGTCGCCTGATTTTAATATGAGACGCGCCGGTTACGACCATCCAATGAAGTCATCGCCGCAAAGGACAGCCAATCCTCACCAGCGGCTTCGGTGAAATCTAGCCGCCGCGACTGCGTGATCCGACTGTTCATTATCAAGTTCACGATTTACCTTGTCGTCCACGGTTCCATCCATCGGACGACCTGATGGCACGCCGGCCAACTTTTGGTTGACATTTGGCCTATCATAAAATAAATGGGTTACCCATTAACTTTACCTGCCCGATATGACAATTATATTTTTTGTTGAAGAGCGATCCACTGCAGGCAAGCCATGTTTAAAAAAACAAATCAGCAACGAATTTTCGAAGATTTGGTCTCACAAATCGAAGGGGCAATCCTGGATGGTCGCCTGAAGACCGGCGACAAATTACCGGCCCAACGAGACCTCGTCGATATGTTCCAGACCAGTCGGGGACCCCTTCGAGAAGCATTGCGGGTACTAGAGCAAAAGGGGCTTCTGGAAATCAAGCGAGGGGTGCGCGGTGGAGCGGTGGTCAAGCAGCCTGGCATGGCACCGGTGGCGGAAAGTCTGGGTCTTCTGATTCGCCATCGCGAAATCACCTTGGCAGAGCTTTCTGAATTCAGAGAGGGCGTCGAGGGCAGCGTGGCTGCCATCGCCGCCCAGCGATCCACCCCGGCAGACGTCCGTCATCTCAAATCGCTGCTGAAACAGGCTAAAAAGCATGTGGAAGACGGTATCGAAGCGTGGGAACGGTTCTGCCAGGTGGACAATCGCATCCACGTGGCCATTGCCAAAGCAGCCGGCAACCGGGTTTACGAATTCGTCCTGCGCATGGTCCACGACAACATCCAGCAGTATTATGAGGCCCACGCCCTTAAAGACCAGTCGTTCATGCAGGAAAACTATCAGGACCTGTATGATATCGTCACTGCGCTGGAAAAACAGCAGGCCACGGCCGTGCGCTCACTCATGCAAAGCCACGTGCGGCGTTTCAACCGCTATATGAACGGCCAGCAGCAATCCGGCAAAGACCACTCAAAAGGAGCGAACAAATGAACACCCAAAAATATCTCGACCTGGAAAACGAATTTGGCGCACATAACTATAAACCCCTTGACGTCGTTCTGACGAAGGGCGAAGGCGTTTGGGTATGGGATGTAGATGGCAAGAAATACCTGGACTGCCTGGCGGCCTACAGTGCGGTCAACCAGGGCCACTGCCACCCGGCGATCATGAAAACCATGATGGCCCAGGCCCAGAACCTGACCCTCACCTCCCGGGCTTTCCGGAACGACCAACTGGGCTATTTTTACAAGGAAATCTGCGAGTTGACCCGTTCCCACAAGGTGTTGCCCATGAACAGCGGCGCCGAAGCGGTGGAGACCGTTATCAAGGCAGTACGAAAATGGGGCTACCAGGTCAAAGGTATTCCCGCAGACAAAGGGGAGATCATCGTCTGCGCCAACAACTTTCACGGTCGCACGATCACCATCGTGGGTTTTTCCACCGACCCGACGGCCCGCAGCGGATTTGGACCGTTCACCCCGGGTTTCAAAATCATCCCCTTCGGCGATGCCGATGCCCTGGAAGCGGCCATCACCCCCAACACCGCCGGTTTTCTGGTTGAGCCCATCCAGGGGGAAGCCGGAGTTATCATTCCGCCAGCTGGCTATCTCAAGGCAGCCAGAGAGATCTGTGACCGCCATAACGTGGTGCTGATTCTCGACGAGATTCAGACCGGCCTGGGACGCACCGGACGGCTCTTGGCAGAGGAGCACGAAGGCATCGAAGCCGACCTCACCCTGGTGGGAAAGGCACTGTCCGGCGGCTTTTATCCGGTATCAGCCGTCCTGTCCAATAAAGAGGTCATGGATGTGCTGCAGCCTGGCGAACACGGATCCACCTTTGGTGGCAACCCGCTGGCCTGCGCCATCGCCCGCACCGCCATCCGGGTGCTCATCGATGAAAAGATGATTGAAAACGCCAAGGAAATGGGTGATTATTTTCTCGCCGGCCTGAAAAAGATCCAGAGCCCACATGTCAAAGAGGTACGCGGCCGCGGCCTGATGATCGCCATGGAGCTTTTTCACGAAGCGGGCGGTGCACGTCCCTTCTGCTACAAACTGGCCGACAGGGGTATGCTGTGCAAGGAAACCCATGAAAATACCATCCGCTTCGCCCCGCCCCTGGTTATCAATAAAGACGAAGTGGACTGGGCAGTGGAGCAGATCGATGCGGTGATGCGCACCTGATCTGAGACGATCGACAACTTTTCGCGATAGTGTCTTTATCTTTAAGGAGGAACACCCGTGAAACGCGATTTTTTGCATGTCACCGATTTTAGCGCCGACGAAATCCATGAAACCTTCGCCCTGGCCAAAGAGGTCAAGGCCCGTTTCAAGCGCCGGGAGGACTATAAACCGTTCAAGGACCACACCATGGCCATGATCTTCGCCAAGCCCTCCGCGCGTACGCGCATCTCCTTTGAGACGGGATTTTTCCGCATGGGCGGTCACGCACTCTACCTGGGCCCTTCGGACATCTCCATCGGCAAACGTGAGGCGGTCAAGGATATCGCACGGGTGGTGGCCCGCTACAACGATGTGATCATGGCCCGGCTATTCGCCCACGAGCACGTACTGGAACTTGCCGAATACGCATCGGTGCCGGTCGTCAACGGCCTGACTGACTACAACCATCCCTGTCAGATCATGGCGGACATGTTCACGATTTTGGAGCACCGCGGCCACCTCGATGACCTGAAGGTGGCCTATGTGGGCGATGGCAACAACATCGTGCACTCCTGGCTGCGCCTGGCTCAACGCCTGCCCTTCCATTTTGTCTGCGCCTGCCCGGACGACTATGAACCCGACGCCCGGACCATTTACGACGCCCGGCAGGCGGGCCTGTCTGAGATAGAAATCAGCCACGATCCCAAAACGGCCGTCAGGGATGCCGATATTGTCTATACAGACGTGTGGGCCTCCATGGGACAGAAAGAGGAAGCCGACACGCGCAAAGCGCGTTTCCAGGGCTTCCAGGTCAATGACGAACTGATGGCCGCCACCGGCAAGGCTAGCCTGTTCATGCACTGTCTGCCCGCCGAACGCGGCGTGGAAACCACCGACGCGGTGCTCGAGTCCGAGGCGTCGATCGTCTTCGACGAGGCCGAAAACCGGATGCACGCCCAAAATGCCATCCTCCTGAAAATCTGCGGAAAAGCCTGATGAAGAAAAAAGCCGACAAAAAGCCCGTTTTGCTGGTCGCTCTGGGCGGAAACGCCATGATCCAGAAGGGGCAGGCTGGCACCGTGGAGGAACAGTTCGACAACCTCAAGGTCCCGATGAAACAGATCGCCATGTTGTCAAGGGACTACCGGGTCATCCTCACCCACGGCAACGGTCCCCAGGTAGGCAATCTGCTCCTTCAGCAGGAATGTTGCGACTCGGTCCCCCGGCTGCCGCTGGAGATTCTCGTGGCCCAGACCCAGGGTCAGATCGGCTACATGATTGAATCAACCCTGGACGAAGCCCTCATGGCCATGGGCATCAACAACCAGCCGCTGGTGAGCCTGATCAGCTATGTGGTGGTTGACGAAAACGACAACGCCTTCAAGTCGCCCTCCAAGCCGGTAGGTCCCGCATTCAGCGAAGAAAAGGCCGCCACCCTGCCCTATCCCACGATCCAGACACCCAAAGGCTACCGGCGCGTGGTGGTTTCCCCCAAGCCGGTGACCATTGTTGAAAAACGGGAGATCAGGACCCTGATCGATGCCGGATTCATCGTGATCTGCTGTGGCGGCGGCGGTATTCCGGTGGTGCGCGCCGGACGTACATTCGATGGCGTGGATGCCGTCATCGACAAGGACCTGGCCAGTGCCCGCCTGGCAGAAGAGGTGGGTGCGGACCTGTTCGTGATCGCCACGGATGTGGACGGCGTGGCCCTGAACTACGGCAACCCCGAAGAACGCTATCTGACCGCCGTCAGCCTGGCGCAATCGGCCAAATATATCATCGATGGCCATTTCTCAGCCGGCGCCATGCTGCCCAAGGTGGAAGCGGCCATGCAGTTCGTCGGCGGCGGAGGGAAAAGGGCGGTAATTACCCGGGTCGACCGCATCGTCGACGCAGTGGCCGGAACGGCCGGAACCGAATTCGTCTTTGATTGATTGAGTTAACATCCAAGGAATTGAGGAGGACGCTCCCATGGCAGCTTTTCCGTTGTCCCACGTAATCGAGTCCCAGCAGTTCGACCGGGAACTGCTGGAAATGGTTTTCCAGACCGCTGACCAGATGAAGGCGGACCTTGATGGTGAGCGCCGCTTTGCCAGGTCACTGGAGGGCAGGATCATGGCATCCCTGTTTTACGAACCCTCCACCCGTACCCGCTTTTCTTTTGAAAGCGCCATGCTGCGTCTGGGCGGTTCGGTGATCACCACGGAAAACGCCCGGGAGTTCTCCAGCGCGGCCAAGGGGGAAAGCCTCTCCGATTCCACACGGATCATGAACGGCTATGCAGACGTGATTGTCATGCGCCACAATGAAGCCGGCAGTGCGGCACGCGCCGCTGAGATTTCCTGTATTCCGGTAATCAATGCAGGAGACGGTGCCGGCCAGCATCCGACCCAGGCCCTGCTGGACATGTATACCATCGTGGACGCCTTTTCTGAAAAGAACAGCCTGAAAATCGCCATGGTGGGAGACCTGCGCTACGGACGTACGGTAAGGTCCCTGTCATACCTCTTGACCAAGTATGAGAACGTGGAGATCATCTTCGTCTCGCCGCCGGTCTGTAAAATGGAGGGAGACATCAAAGCCTACCTGGATAAAAACAACGTTCCATGGCGCGAAGAAACGGACCTTGCCAAAGTTGCCCCGGAGGTGGACTGCGTTTATATGACCCGCATCCAGAAGGAGCGGTTCCATGACCCCGAGGACTACAAAACGGCCGCGGGCAAGTATATCCTTACCCCGGAGCGGGTCCGGACCATGAAACCGGACGCCATCATCATGCATCCGCTGCCCCGGGTGGATGAAATTCCCAAGGAAGTGGACGACGACCCACGGGCACGCTATTTTCAACAGGCCATGAACGGCCTTTACATCCGCATGGCGCTGCTGTACCTGCTGCTTAAGAAAGAGTAATCGTCTGTCTTCATCCGGAAACGGCACGTATTGATCCAGGGCGGCATTTTCAGGGTTTCGATCACGGAGTGAAATGTCAGCGTCATCCTCGACGCAGAAGGCAACACCTGGGGATTGAGCCCTCCCCGCGGCAAACCACGGGGAATGTGCTGCCAACAGCGGCGGTGCTGGGCAGCATCGCAAGAATGAATATCGATTCCCCGTTCGCTCGCATTCCCCCGCCGCAAGCGACGGGGAATACGCTCGCTATAGCGGTTCTAAAGCGTTGCCACCTTGGCCTGAGCCAAAGATTCCACTTCCGGACGGGACACGCCTGATTCCCATTGGTTGTGTTTTAAACGGCTTAGAATGGTTACCAGTCCAAGCTGGGCACTCAATTTCGACTCCCTCACGCGCTCCTCATCCTGCTTCGGGAATTTACACCACATATAGTGGCGCAAATCATTTCACAACCCCTCAAATTGTGCTTTCCGCTTTACAACCACCGGCCATGATGGTATCAACATACCAGCAATCGCCCTTTCCGGGCGACCGCTTCCGGTATATCGACGGCAATCAACATTACCCATTTCGATTTCGCCTTCGGGCGTAACGGCTGTTGCTGACCCGGGTCGAGCGTGTATCGCTGGACAGGCAAGCAGGAGCAGGTAGCGATGAAACTTAAAAAACTGGACATCGTCGGGTTCAAGTCTTTTTTTGAAAAAGCCAGTATCGCCTTCCCCCCGGGCATCTGCGCGGTGGTCGGGCCCAATGGCTGCGGCAAAAGCAATGTGGTGGATGCCCTTCGCTGGGTCATGGGCGAACAGAGCATTAAGCAGCTTCGGGGAAAAGACAGGGAAGACATCATCTTTTCCGGCGCCAGCGGCAAACCGCCGCTGAACCTGGCCGAGGTTTCCTTGACCCTGGTCAACGACAACGGCAGCATGCCGGAAGAGTACAGGGATTTCAGCGAGGTGATGGTGACCCGCCGGCTTTACCGCAGCGGCGAAACCGCCTACCTGATCAACAAGCAGCCCTGCCGTCTCAAAGACATCCACAATATTTTCATGGGCAGCGGGGTGGGCGCCCGCACTTACGCAGTCATCCAGCAGGGAAACATCGGCGCCATTACCGACGCCGGGCCCGACGAGAGGCGGGTCTTCATCGAGGAGGCGGCCGGCGTCACCCGCTACAAGATGCGCAAAACTGAAGCCCTGAGAAAATTGAACGCCACCAACCAGAACCTGCTGCGCGTCACGGACATCATCACCGAAATCGACCGGCAGATGGCCGGACTCAAGCGCCAGGCCCAGCGGGCGGAGCGGTTCAAAAACCTCAAGGCCGAGGCTCGGGAGGTTGACATCCGACTCATCCGCTATCGCGATGCCGCCCTGGGCCGTCAGATGGACGAAGCCGGCAACCTTTTAAAATCACTCAAAGATGAAGACATCGGCCAGAGTACCAGACTGCAAAAGATCGATGCGGCCATCCAAGCCATCAAACTTCGGCGCTCGGAAAAGGACCGGGAAATCGCCTCCCAGAAGTCACGCAAGTTCGACATTCAGCGCAAGATCGACCGCATGGAGGCAGACCTGGCCCACATGAAAACCGACCGTGAGCGGCTGATGCGCGAAGTCGCCGAACTGGAAGCGGCCAGGACCGATCTGTCGGCCAAGAACAGCACGATCGTGTCGGAAATCGAGGAAGTCCAGCGGCAGCACCTGGACCTGCAGTCCCAAATCAGTGATTTGAAAGAGACCGTCGCACGCGAAAACAGCGATTCGTCCGGCCTTCGTGAACGCATCGACACCCTGAACCGGGCGATGGAAACCGGCAAGAACGATCTGATGAAAATGGTGGCCGAGGAGGCCAGGGTCAAAAACACCCACCAGAACGCTGCCAATAACCGCGACAATCTCAAGCGCCGGCTCAAACGCACCGATGAAGAAGCCGCTTTAGCCGAGAAAACCGTTCTGGAAGCCTCCGGTCGCCGCGAGGCCGCCGATGCCGAACTGACCCAGACGAAAAACGAGATCCGCGACCTGGAAGGCCGGATGGCGTCCCTGAAAAAGGAGCTGGATGGCGCCATTGCGTCTCTGGCCACGCAGGTTAAAACCACACAGACCCTCGATATGGAACGCAACAAGGCCAGCAGCAGCCTGGCCACGCTGAAAAAGATGGAAGCCAATCTGGACTGGTACCGGGACGGGGTCAAGGCCATTCTCAAGTCCGCCAAACAGGAAACACCCCTGGCGGATGCCGGCCGGCCCACCGGTATTGTCGGGCTCCTGGCCGATGTGATCGACCCGGCCCCCACCTATGAAACCGCCGTGGAAGCGGCCCTGGGTGAATCCCTTCAATATATCATGGTGCAGGACCAGCCTTCAGGCGCCGACGCCATCGGCTATCTGCAGAAAACTCAGGCAGGGCGGTGCGGCTTCATCCCCGTGGGGGGCATGCGAACCGTGGACGATCGCCCGCATAAGCAACCGGAATCCGGCCATCTCCTGTTGAATTACGTCCGCGTCAAGGAGGGTTTTGAATCGGTGGCCGGTGCCCTGCTGGGACATGTGGTGGTCACCGACACCCTGGATGCGGCCCGGGAAATTTTCAACCGCAACGGCAAGACCCAGACCGTTGTCACGCGGGGCGGCGATCTGCTCTCCTACCAGGGCGTGATGATCGGGGGCAGCCCGGACAAGTTGTCGGGCATTCTGGCAAAAAAACAGGAAATCAAATCCCTTGCCCTGCAGTGTGACCAACTTGACAAGCAGGTGAAAGAAGCTCACCAGCTCCAGACGGAAATGGAGGTCCGGGTCCGCGGCCTCGAAAAACACTTGCAGGAAACCATCTCTGAAAAAAACTGCGCCGCCCAGGACGCCATGGAGGCGGAAAAAGCCCTCTACCGGGCCGACGAAGACCTGAAAAGCGCTCGGCGGCACCATGAGATCGTCCGACTGGAGCAGGAACAGCTCATGGGCGAAGAGATGGACCTGGACGAAGAGATCGAGCGCTACCATGCCCTGCTGGAGACCATGGCCCGCAACGTCACCCAGGCCCAGGAACATGTGGCCCGCACATCGGCCCAGATCGATGAAACCGCCTCACGGCTGGAAGCCTTCAACCAGCGGATTGTTGACCTGAAGCTCAAGCTCACCTCCGCCAGCGCCAACCTGGACAATTGCGCCGGTACGCTTCGCCGCCTGAAAGATTTCCAGGCAGATGGGGTCCGTCGTCTCGAACAGCTTTCCCATGATATTACCGCTAAAACCGAAAAGATCGAGGGGACTGGCAAACGCAACGAAATCATCAGCCGGGATCTTGCCGCCCATTACGAAGCACTCGAGCAGATAGACGGCAGGTTGGGCGCCGAAGAAAAGGCCTTTGGCGACATCGACGCCCGACTCAGGGAGAACGACGACCAGATTTCCCAGATCCAAAACCAGCGTGAGGCGCTTCACCAGAAAATCCGCATGCTGGAAATGGATCTGGCCGAAAAGCGGATCAAGCGGGAAAACCTGGAAAACCGCTGCCAGGAATACTACCATTGTGCCATCGCCGATCTCGGTAAAACCGATGAGCAGCCGGATGAAACCGGCCGGCAAACCCCCGAGGAACTGGAAACGACCCTGGCCGCCATCCGCCAAAAGATCATCAATATCGGCGACGTCAACCTGGAGGCAATCCGCGAATTCGAGGAGCAAAAGGAGCGTTGCGATTTCCTGTGCGAACAGCGCGACGATCTCGTCAACGCCATCGATGGCCTGCACAAGGTGATCCGCAAGATCAACCGCATCACTCAGGAGCGTTTTCTGGACACCTTCAACCGCATCAATGAAAAGCTCCAGGAAGTTTTTCCCCGATTGTTCGAAGGCGGCACCGCACGCCTGGAACTGACCAACCCCACCGAACCGCTTGAAACCGGAGTGGAATTCATGGTTCACCCGCCCGGTAAAAAACTCACCCGCATGAGCCTGCTTTCCGGCGGTGAGAAGGCGCTATCGGCAATCAGCTTCATCTTTTCGATCTTCCTCCTCAGACCGGCATCCTTTTGCCTCATGGACGAGATCGATGCACCGCTGGACGACGCCAACGTCATGCGTTTCAACAACCTGATGAAGGTGATCGGTGAAAAATCGCAGATCATCATGATCACCCACAACAAAAACAGCATGGAGTTTGCCGATACCTTGTTCGGTATCACCATGGAACAAAAAGGATTGTCCAAGGTCGTGTCGGTAAACCTGGACCGCGAAAACCACTCAAAGGAACTCACCGCCGCCTAACACCACTGATAGACGCATAAATAGCCAGATTTCAGACGGATTTGTCATAAGTTCACGATCAAGGCTCGCGCGCCGCAAAGGCCAGCGGGGTTCGCGGGCGAACGTTAGACTGATCAACATCAATACGTCAAAAATCTCCCGCAGGGAATCTTCAATCCTTGAGGAATGAGGCGTACTTATGGTACGCCGTAGTGACGAGGGGTGAAGCGTAACATAGATAGTGGACTGTTGGCGAAGCCGTCATCATTGAAGGACATCCATGGCATTCAACTGGTTTAAAAAAAAGAAAGACAAGACCCGCGAGCAGGCAACCGGAGCGCCGCCGATTGATGATCAAAACGATGAGACCATTCCGGAGCCGGAAGCGCCCGTCGACGGCGGGATGATCGAACCGGAAGCGCCGGCGGCAGAAGGAGAAGATGCCTCACCGGTAGCCAAGGAAGAAGCGGCGCCGGAAGTGCCGCCGGCGGATGACGCACCCGCTGAAAAAAAGGGCAAGGGCCTGTTCGCCCGGCTGAAATCCGGGCTTTCCAAAACCCGTAAGATTCTCACCACAGATATCGATGACCTGTTTCTCGGAAAAAAACTGGTTGACGACGACATGCTCGAGGAACTGGAAGAGCTGTTGATCACGGCTGATATGGGCGTCCGGACCACCATGGACATCATGGAACGGATTGCGGGAAAACGATCGCGCATCGCCGGTGCCAGTCAATTGAAAGCGGTCTTGAAAGAAGAGATCCTGGCCTATTTCGAGGCCCTGCCCGCGCCAGCGGCCGAGCCTGCCGCCAAACCCCACGTGGTCATGGTGGTGGGGGTCAACGGGGTGGGCAAGACCACTACCATCGGCAAACTGGCCGCACACGAGTCCCGTAACGGCAAGAAGGTGTTGATTGCCGCCGCCGATACGTTCCGGGCAGCGGCAATCGAACAGATGAGCATCTGGGCCGAACGGGCCGGGGCGGAGATCGTCCGCCACAAGGACCATGCAGACCCGGCAGCCGTGGCCTACGACAGTGTCGATGCCGCCGTCTCCAGAGGAACGGACATCGTCTTCGTCGACACCGCCGGCCGTCTTCATACCAAGGTAAACCTGATGGAGGAGATCAAAAAGATCCAGCGCACCCTTGCCAAGCGGCTTCCCGACGCCCCCCATGAAGTGCTCTTGGTGCTGGATGCCACCACGGGGCAAAATGCCCTGTCACAGGCCAGGATGTTCAACGAGGCGCTGGGTGTCACCGGCATCGCCCTGACCAAGCTGGACGGCACGGCCAAGGGCGGCATCGTGGTGAGCATCTGCAGCAGCCTGAACATCCCGCTGAAATATATCGGTGTGGGAGAAAGCGTGGAAGATCTTCAGGCGTTCGACCCGAAGCAGTTCGTGGATGCGCTATTTTAAGACTTGATGGGATTCAAGGGACCGAGGATCAAGCTAAAGGCTCAAGAATGGCAACTCGCAATACGCACGACATACATCCTGCCGGTTCTGTGCAATGAACCAGCGGGAAAGAAAAAAATCGCCGAAAAAAGATTCTTGACCCCTTGCCCCCTGGAATCCGCGAACCTTCTTTTTTCAGGTGCCGGCCATCTGCCGGCCGGTCTTGCGATACAGCTCTAACCCGATAATCCCTGATTTTTTAATCTGGTTGGCCGATTCAAAGGCCTGGATGATTTGCAGGGCGTTGACCTCGAGGCCGGGTACCGCCACGACCGGACAGATGTATTGGGCCCGTCGATTCGTCAGCCCCGACCCTTGAAGATCGGTCTCGGTCAGTATGCCGAGCAAGGTATAATTGCTGGTCGCCCCGGCCAGCACGGACATGACCGATGGGTTGCATCTCAGGTTGTTTATAAACAGATCCAGTGGGTTGCGCGCCCATCGGGTACTGAATACCCAGCGGCTGATTTTCTTCGGATACCCGGTGAGCTGCCATTCCGAGGCTCGCCGGTTATTGATCACCGCCACGGCAGAAAATTCACAAGACAGGCCTCTGGCCAAAGTGGTATCCCGGTTGTAGCTCAGATACTGCAGGTTCTGGGTTTTATCAGGCATGCCGCCGATCACCAGCACATCTTTGAGCAGCGGGACGTTCGGTTTCACCACCCGTGCTACCGAATGGATCAGATCATCGATATAATTGTTTTTCAACCCGGCACCCTCCCGTTTGCAGCGATTCTCGCATTGTGATTCAGCTCCATAGTGTTAACTGACATTTCACCCGACCGTCCGTCAACTGCTTTTTACGGACGGCGAAAAAGCCACCTCTTGTTTTTTCTGCGCATTCGTTAAAGGTTCCTACACGCTGATCGATCCGGATGGCGATCCCTGCCGCCGAATGAAGTCAACCACCTGCCGGGCATACATCTGCGGGTAATGCTCGAAAATGTTGTGTCCGCATTTGGGGAAAACCAGCAGCTCGCCCCGGGTTGAATGGCGGTAGAAGTCAACCCCCTGTTCCACGTCAAAAAAATAGCCCCGGTCCGGGTACATGACCAGGATCGGACAGGTCACCTGGGAAATCGCCGGCCGGAGATCGAAAAGGCCGGTTTGGCCATAGCACCCGCCGCCTTTGGCACAGACATCATAAAATACCCTCCCCCGGCCGGCACCGTGCCAGCGAATGTATTTTTCCTGGAGTTCCGGCGCCAGGTCTTCGAAGGTTGCCGGCAGCTTCTGGCGGTTGAACGCCTTTATGGAAATAGCACTGTGGCAAAGGGTGCTGGCCGTGGCAAGGGTTCGGACCTGCTCAGGGAAGCGAACGGCATAGTCCACACCCACGACTCCCCCTTCGCACTGGCCGACGATGTGAAAACGATCGACCTCCAGCAGGGCCATCAATTCGGCCATTGCCGACACGCTGTGTTCGCGGAAATGCGCATCCACATAGTGGCCGGCAAAGTCAGCCCCGCCGTCCGATCGGCCGAACCCGCGCCGGTCATATAAAAGCACCCGGAACCCGGCGGCGACCAGCATCGGATAGATCCCTTCCCACATCATGCCGCAGGAGAATCCGTTATGCAGCAGCACGATGGTCTCCCCATCCCCGTGGATTTCGTAGTACGTGTCCAGACCGTCTATTTTCACGATTGACATGGGCAGTTCCTCGACCGCTCATTGACCGGCATCGTCTGCGTCTGCATCATCCTGGCCGAAGACGACCCATCCGGCAGTTAACGGTTAACCTTCATGTTTCTGCGAAAGCGTATGTTTTTGCTTATATTTCTAGTGTTAAGCCAACCGGGCAGTGATCCGATCCGAAGATGTCGTTGTCGATGAAGGCGTCTTTTAGCCATCCTTGCCGGATGATGACATCGGAAACGAAAAAGTAGTCGATGCGCCAGCCGGCGTTGTTAGTGCGCGCATTGAAACGGTAGGACCACCATGAGTATTTCACCGTGTCGGGATAGAGGTGACGAAACGTGTCCACGTAACCCATCTTGACGATGCGGTCGAGCCATTCGCGCTCGATGGGCAGGAAACCGGATCGCTTGGAATTGGGCCCGGGGTGCTTCAAGTCGATCTCGTTGTGGGCCGTGTTGAAATCACCGGTGATGATCAAGCTTTTTCCCTGTTTACGCAACCCCTCGGCGTAATCGAAAAAGGCCTGGTAAAAGTCCAGTTTGTATTGGAGGCGCTCATCGCTGGCCTGGCCGTTGGGAAAATAAACGTTAAACAGCGTAAATGCATCGAATTCCAGTTCCACGATGCGGCCTTCGTCATCGAACCGGGGGCGGCCGATGCCGTGGCGCACCGCCTTGGGAACCAAACGCGAATAGGCAGCCACCCCGCTGTACCCCTTTTTCACCGTGGAAAAGGAAAAGGCGGCCTCGTAACCGTCCAAGGCTTTCATGGTTCGGGTCAACTGGTCCTCCTGAAGCTTGGTCTCCTGGAGCCCCACGATATCCACATCCAGGCGGCGAATGGATGTCAGGAAATCTTTTTTCATGACGGCCCGGTAACCGTTGACGTTCCAGGAGATCAATTTGATGGTTTGCTTGGACATGGATCGCCTTTTTAATGCAATATGAAAATAAATATAATTAAATTAATTATTTATTGTACGAATATAAAGCTATTTATTAACTTTTTCGTTCCGCATTTACCCGGCTGAATCAACGGATCAGCGGTGGCGGCCCACCCCGATTCGCGGGCACATGCCGGACACCGGACACCGGCTGCAAAAAGGGGAAACGGGCCGGCACAGCACCTGGCCGAAGGCCACCAGCAGTTCATTGTAGCGGACCCAGTGCCGCTTGGGCAGTTTCTTTCGCAGGGCCAGTTCGGTCTTGTCCGGCGTCTTCGTCTTGACGTAACCGATGCGGTTGCTGATCCGGTGCACGTGGGTGTCCACGCAAATGGCCGGGATCTTGAACCCCTCCACGAGGACCAGATTGGCGGTTTTACGGCCCACACCGGGCAAGGCGGTCAGTTCCTCCAGGGTGTCCGGCACCTTGCCGCCGTAGCGATCCAGCAATATCCGGCTGATGGACAGCAGCCGCTTGGCTTTGGTGGGATAGAACCCCACCGGGTAGATGAGTGTTTCGATTTCCCGCGCCGGCAGATTCACCATGGTTTCCGGGGTCCGGGCCACAGCCAGCAGGCGTTGGGCGGCCACACCGGTCACCTCGTCCTTGGTGCGAAGAGAGAGCAGGGTGGAGACCAGCACCTCAAAGGGAGTGGCACCGCGGTTGGCGATGAAGGTGATGATGGGCGGGTTCCACTGGCGGTAATTGGATTCGATGGTGGCGACAAAACGGTCGATATCAATGGGGCGCTTTCGGGTCATGACAATCGTTTCTTTCCGGATCCATGGGAGAGATGGGCGGCGTCGGCATCAGCTTGCATCCATACACCGACCGGCCGTGCAGGTAAAGTCCCAAGTCCGAGGCCAGTCGTTTTGTAAAGCAACAAATCCATAAAATAATTTACATTGACATTTACATTTCACTTTTTATAATGGGGACAGCAAACGCACCGATTCGTGGAGAGGCCAAATGGAATCCGAACTGACACCGGGACAGAGACGGCTTTTTGATTATCTGAAAGATAACATCGAACGCACCGGAAGCGCACCCAGTCTCCGCCAGGCGGCCCAGGACCTGGGCGTGAGCCACGCGGCCATCTCCCAGGGCCTGAAGCTGCTGGAGCAAAAAGGAGTGGTGAAGCGCCAGGGCCGCTACAGCCGGACCCTTCACCTGATCAATCCCACCGGCGAAACGGCGGCGGCCCAGCGGTGGCGGGAGGTACCGGTGGTGGGCCGGGTCACCGCCGGCCTGCCCCTGTATGCCCAGCAGGAATGGGAGGGCAGTCTGGTGCTGGACCGCGCCCTGTACCGCGGCCAGCATCTTTTCGCCCTGCGGGTGCGAGGGAATTCCATGAAAAGGGCGGGTATCCTGGACGGGGACATGGCCGTGTGCGCACCGCGCCAGTACGCCGAAAACGGAGAGATCGTCGTGGCTCTGATCCATGGGGAGGAGGCCACGATAAAACGGTTTTTTCTCCACCGGAACCACGTCGAACTGCGGCCGGAAAACCCGGACTATCCGGTCATGCACTACGGGTTTGACGAGGTGCTGATCCAGGGGCGGGTGATCGGGATACAGCGGGTGATGGGTTGATGAGACACCCGACATCTGCGTTGTGCGGCACCCTTCATCACTGCGGCGTACCGATGTACGCTGCCTGCGGCACCCGCGATAGCGGTTTTCTCAGGATTGACACGCCTTGACCGCGCGGGCGTCCCATCAATCCGTCGGCCACCGGTATTTCCGGTTTTATCCATTCTGACTTTCACGCATGCTTCGAAAATGAAAAACGATGGAAAATATAGACAACCATCCAAATCGAATTCTGGTGGGAACCAGCGGATACGCCTACAGCGAGTGGGTGGATGCCGGCTTCTACCCCCCGGGCACCGGCTCGGCCCGGATGTTGGCGCATTACGCTCGTGTTTTCCCGGTCACCGAGATTAACTATACCTGGTACCAGATGCCCAAGGCGCCGGCCATGGACCGCATGCGCCGCAGGGTGCCGGAGGGCTTTCGCTTTGCTGTCAAACTCACCCGCACCCTGACCCACGAGGTGGACACCACCCGTTGGCCGGCCCAGGCGGCCCTGTACCGGGAAGGCGTCTCCCCGCTGGTGCAGTCGGGCCAGCTTTTGGCTGTGCTGGTGCAGTTGCCGCCCTCTTTCCGGCGCAATCCGGAAAACCGCCGCTATCTGGCCCGGCTGCTGGATGCGCTTTCCGGCCTGCCCCTGGTCGTCGAGTTCCGCCACGCTTCCTGGGCCACCGACCGGGTGTTTGTTTCCCTCGAAGAACGCCGGGTAACCCTGGCATGCGTGGATGTCCCGGAACTAAAGGACCTGTTCCCGACCCTGGCCGTGGTCACCAATCCGGATCTGTTCTACATCCGCTTCCACGGCCGCAATACCAAAGGCTGGCGGTCGGGCAGCATGCAAAAGCAGTTCGACTACGATTACAGCAACGACGAACTGGCCCAGTGGTCCCGGTCGCGCATTCCCGAAATGGCCCGGCAGGCAGGCACCGGCATCATTTTTTTCAACAACCACGTCCGCGGCCAGGCACCGAAGAATGCCCGGATGCTGATGGAGCAACTAACGGAGGTCTGAAGACGGACGACAGATGACAGAGAACAGAAGTCGGAGGACAGATCGCGGCTGGAAGCCGCTCCGACAATTCCCCAATTCCTCAATCCCTTAATTCGGAATTTCGATCTCAGACTTTCGACCTCCGTCATCCGACTTCTGAATAATCATGGAACGATCGATCATTCACATCAATGTCGCCGACTTCGCCGTGGCCGTAGAGCGGGTACTGGATCGCCGGCTCGACGGCCGGCCGTTAATCATCGCACCGGAGGGGGCCGCCCGGGCCACGGTTTATGACATGAGCGAAGAGGCCTTTCAAGCAGGAGTGAGAAAGCACATGCCCCTGAACCGGGCGCTTCGCCGGTGCCGGGGCACCCGGGTGCTGCCGCCCCGCCCCGATCGCTATGGCCAGGCCATGGCCCGGATGCTCAAATCCGCCCTGCCCTACTCGCCCCTCATCGAGGCGGGTGAAGGGGACGGGCATCTGTTTGTGGATGCCACCGGCAGCAGCCGCCTGCTGGGACCGCCGGTAGATGTGGCCTGGCGACTGGGCCGCCGGATCCGGCAGGACCTGGGCCTGGTGCCCATCTGGTCGGTGGCCACCAGCAAGCTGGTCGCCAAGACCGCCACCCGACTGGTCAAGCCTCTGGGCGAATATATCGTGGAACCCGGTGACGAAGCCGCCTTTCTGGCGCCCCTGCCCCTCTTTCTGGTGCCCGGCATCGAACCCGGCGACCTGGCACGACTAAATGATTTCAACATGATCCGGGTGTTTCAGGCCGCCAGGCTCAGCGCCGATCAGATGCAGACCCTCTTCGGCCACCGGGGGCGTTTTATCCATGACCGGCTTCACGGCATCGACCCGTCGCCCGTCCGGCCCGTGGACCAGCCGTCCCCGAGGGTCATCGAATGTCTGGAATTCGGCGAAGACACCAATGATCGATTGCAGATGGAACGCAGCCTGTACCGGCTGGTGGAAGGGGCCTGTCGACAGCTGCGGCGCCAAACCCTGGCCGCGCGGCGGGTCGCCTTGGTTCTGGAGCACACCGACGGCGTCCGGCGGATCCGCCAGACCACGGCCACACCGGCTACGGCCAACGATTTCACCCTCTTCGCCCATGCCCGGCGGGTGCTGGACCTGGCCTGGACCCGCCGGGTCCGGTTGCGGCGTTTGACCCTTGTCTGCGACCGCTTGACCTATCCGCCGGCCCAGCGTCTGTTGTTCGAACCGGAGCGCCGAATGGCCGAAAGACAGGACCGACTGGTGGCGGCCATGGACCGGGTCCGTCAGCGCTTCGGCACCGATGCATTGGCCATGGGACGGACGCTGGCGGCATAGGCCGGATGACAGCGGCCAGAGAACAGAAGTCTGAAAACGGATGGCGGCATTCTGAATTGAGGGATTGAAGAATTAACCGAGCCCAAACGCAAGACACCCAATGAACGCAACACACCCGACAAACCCAACGTACCGCCTGAGTGACGCTGCCTCTGTCACCGGCACCACATCGATTGGCCGAAGACAGAGGCCCGGTTTCAGATTTCTGACCTCTGTCTTCTGACCTCGGACATCCGATCATGATTCCTCTGACCGTCCGATCCCACTATTCCCTCATGTGGGGCACCGACTCGCCGGCAGCGATCTGCCGGGCTGCCCGACGCATGGGATATGACCGTCTGGCCCTCACCGATACGGACAACCTCTACGGCATGTTGAAATTTGTCAGCGCCTGCCATGAGGAGGGCATCACCCCCATTGTGGGGGCCGAAATCACCGACCCGAACAAACAAGGCCGCGCCGTTTGCCTGGTTAAGAACGCAGCCGGCTACGCCAACCTGTGCCGGTTGATCACCCGTCGCCACCGGGACCCGGCATTCGATCTGTCCACCACCCTGCCCGATCTGGCCGCCGGTCTGCTGGTGCTGGTCAACCACGCCGGCCTGCTGACGGCCTGGCACCGGGCCGGGGTCCACACGGCAGCGGCCCTGCCCCGGCATCCCCCATCCCCTTTCCATCCCCTGGTGCAGACGGCTCGACGCCTGGACGTTCCCCTGGTGGCGACACCGGGCAGCTTCTTTCTGGAGCCGGACGGATTCGTCGCCCACCGCCTGTTGCGGGCCATCGCCGGCAATACCGGCCTTTCCCGGCTCGGCCCGACCGACACGTCTCCGCAAGAGGCCTGGCTGGCTCCGGCCAAGGAATATCACCGGCGGTTCATGCATTGCCCGGAAGCCTTGGACAACACCTGCAAGCTTGCCGAAAGACTGACCTTCACCGGCCCATCCTTCGGTTTGGTCATGCCGCCGTGGGAAGACAACAGCGGGCGCAGCGCCGATGATTGCCTGCGCCGGGCCGCCTATGCCGGCGCCCGGAACCGATACGGGAAGGAACTGGGCGAGGCCGTGGTGGAGAGACTGGAACATGAGCTGACCGTCATCGCCCGCATGAATTTCTCGGCCTATTTCCTGGTGGTACAAAAAATCGTGTCACAAAGTCCGCGCACCTGCGGCCGGGGATCGGCCGCCGCCTCTCTGGTGGCCTATTGCCTGAAGATCACCAACGTCTGCCCGGTGAAACACAACCTGTACTTCGGCCGGTTTCTCAACCCCGGACGAACGGACCCACCGGACATCGACGTCGATTTTGCCTGGGACGAGCGGGATACGGTCATCGACGGCGTGCTCGACCGCTTCGCCGGCTGTGCGGCCATGGTGGCCAGCCATGTCCTGTTCCAGCCCCGCATGGCCCTGCGCGAAACCGCCAAGGTTTTCGGCATGCCCGATGCCGAGATCGGCAAAATCACCCGGCGCCTGCCCTGGTTCTGGCAGCGGGACGAACTGGACGCCGGATTGCTTAAAAATCTGCGGCAGCGCCCGGAAACCCGCCACCTGGATTTCGTTCACCCCTGGCCGCAGATCATGGACCTGGCTCAGCGAATCATCGGCATCCCCCGCCATCTCTCCGTGCACCCCGGCGGTGTGGTAGTTACCCCGGGCTCCCTCGACAGCTATGTCCCCATCGAAAACGCCCCCAAAGGGGTCCCCGTCATCCAGTGGGACAAGGACGGCGCCGAGGACGCCGGCCTGGTGAAAATCGATCTTCTGGGCAACCGCAGCCTGGGCGTGATACGGGATGCGCTGGCCAACGTAAGAGCCAACGGCGTTGCCTTCGACGAAGACCGCTGGGTACCCGAGGACGACCCGGCCACGCGGGACACCGTGGCCCGGGGCCGCACCATGGGCTGTTTTTACATCGAGAGCCCGGCCATGCGACTGCTGCACCAGAAAGCCGGCAACGGTGATTTCGACCACCTGGTGGTTCACTCCTCAATCATCCGGCCGGCGGCCAACGCCTATATCCAGGAGTACCTTCGACGCCTGCACGGCGGCGCTTGGGACCCCATCCACCCGCTGCTGGCAGATGTACTGGACGAAACCTTCGGCATCATGGTCTACCAGGAGGACGTCTCCCGGGCGGCTGAAGCGCTGGCCGGATTCTCCCATGCCGAGGCCGACGGCCTGCGAAAGATTATCGCCAAAAAAGACCGGCAGCGACAGTTGGCCGATTTCCATGACCGCTTCATGACCGGCGCCGCAGCCCGGGGCGTATCCACGGACCAGGCCAGCGCCGTTTGGCAGATGATGATGAGTTTTTCCGGATACTCCTTCTGCAAGCCCCACAGCGCCTCCTACGCCCGGGTGTCGTTCCAGGCGGCCTTTCTCAAGACCCATCACCCGGCCGAATTCATGGCCGGGGTCATCAGCAACCAGGGTGGCTTTTACAGCACCTTCGCCTACGTCTCCGAAGCCCGGCGCATGGAACTGGTCCTCGATCCGCCAAACGTCAACACCAGCCGGATCCACTGGACAGGCAGGAATCGTCGTCTGCAGGTTGGCCTGATGGCGGTCGGCGGATTGGGCCAACATACCATGCAAAAAATCGTGGAATGCCGGCAGGCATCCAATTTCAAGGACATGACCGATTTTCTGGATCGGGTGCAGCCCCATGAAGACGAGATCCGGGCCCTGATCCACTGCGGCGCCCTGGATGGACTGGCTGCCGGCCATTCGCGAGCCCAACTGCTGTGGACATTGGCCCGGTGGAAAGCGAATCGACGCCGGTCAGCGGGCCAGCCCGATCTGTTCGCCGCCCGGCAGGGCGGCAGAGCTGCCACGCCGCCGCCGGTATTCCCGCCGGAGGACGCCACGTCGCGCCTTCGCCGGGAATTCGCCGTTCTGGGTTTTCTGTGCCGCCGGCACCCGATCACCCTGTTTGCCGATGTCATCGACACGATGCACACCGTGAAGGCCGGCCGCCTTCCAGACCTGACGGGTCGACGGGTTCGGCTGGCCGCCTGGCTGGTTACCGGCAAGGTGGTGCACACCCACCGCGGAGAGCCCATGGAATTTCTCACTTTCGAGGACGAAACCGGTATCGTTGAGACCACTTTTTTCCCCGAGCCCTACCGCCGCTTCTGTCACATGCTAGACCGGAATCGCCCCTATCTGCTGTCAGGAAAGGTGGAAAAAAACTGGGATGCCGCGACCCTCACCGTGGAGCGGGTCGAGCCAATCGTAGACAAACGCCGGAGGACGGGTAATCGAATCCCGAATAGGGGGATTCGATAAATGGGGTATCTGTGAAAAAGTGGTCGATTTGGGTTCGGGACGAGGCTGCAGCGAAGTTGAAACCGTAAGGATGATAATCGATTTCCCGTTCGCTCGCATTCCCCGCCGCAAGCAGCGGGGAATGCGAGCGCTTTCGCGGTTCAACAAGGCGGGAACGCGGGCATGGGCCAAAAGATGCCGTTTTCTGACAAACACTACTTGGCCGCACGCTTAACAGCCCGCTGCAACGCACCGGTGATCTTTTTGGCCGGCCATGCCGTCACCGACCAGCCGAGGGCCAGAATCATCAGCCAGACCATCGCTTCACCTGCCTGGCTCAAGTTGCGCCCGTGGGTCAGCAGGGGGCCTAAAAAAAGGGCGCAGGCAAAGCCGGCGGCAATGCGCCAGGTATCGTCTGAAAATAGCAGATAAAAGAATATATAGGAGACGGTAAGGTTATTTTTCCGCATGTTCACTCCTCAGGCAACGGTTGGTTCCGTCCATTGTGTAAAAACTTTTGACTGCCGGGTCAAGGGCCACCTAAAAAAATTTCCCGGATTGCACCGGATTCTGGATGGGCGACAAGACCCGTTTGACACCATGGCCCTTTTCACCTATTTTGTGGCGATGACAATCGGGGGACGGAAATGAATTTAGTGACGAGTTTTAACACGCTGGGTATCGGCCCGGAAGCGGATGAAGCGCAGGCTAAGCGCGCTTACAAGGCCCAGGTACGGCGGTGGCATCCGGATCAGTTTCCCGAGGGGTCGGCCACCAAGACGGGTGCCGAAGAAAAGCTGAAGCAGATCAACATCGCCTATGCCCGCGTCAAAGCGCACCTGGCCATGCATCGGCCGGATCCGACCGTCTCGGCCAGCGCCAGCCCACCTCATCCGGATCAATCCAGCGCCCACCGCCACGACATATCCGGCGAAAAAAAGAAAAAGCACTCCTGGGTGGACCACCTCTTCGATGCCCTGAACGCCTATTCGGGGAAGCGTACCGGCGGACCCGCGGTACCACCGGATGGTGAAAGCGTTACCAAACGGCAAAAAACATTTGAACAGGTTCTCGATGAAATGGCCGGCGGTGCCACACCCCCAAAACTGAAACGCCGCCCGGGAAACCACGCCGGAACTGGCCACCGGTTCGCTTCCGGATACCGGCCCTATCGTCGGAAAGGTAGCGCCGTGGGTGCCGTGGGTGGTGCTGAACGTCCGGGGCCGATTAAACCGGTAGGACGCGTTCGGGGAATCGGCAGAAACCGATAATGCTTTATCGCCCCAACGATTTCAGCAGCGCCGCCATCAACAGCCACACTTTTCCCACCGATGGCAGATAGAGCCGCTCCGATGGCGAGTGAGGATTCTCCATGGTGGGTCCAAGTGAGATCATATCCATGCCAGGGCACCGGTCGCCGATCACCCCGCATTCCAAGCCCGCATGCATGATCTGCACCCTGGGTGCGGCATCGAACAGTTCCCGATAGAGCGACGTGCAGCGTCTGAGCAGAGGAGATTCGGGATTCATGGGCCAGGAGGGATAGCCGCTGCCGGTTTGAACCGCGGCCCCGGCAAGACGGCCCACTGCCTCGACCGTCATGCAGATGGCATCCAGACGGGAAGGTACCGAACTACGCTGGTTGGTGGTCACCGCCAATTCATCGTTGCTTATCTCCACCAACGATAAATTCGTGGAAGTCTGCACCAATAGCGGAAATTCTTCGGCCATTTCAACCGGACCGCTGGGCAATGCCGCCAGCAGGTTCACCGCCGCCGCCGTATCGTTTTGGGTAACGGCTCGCACGTCTGCACTCAGCGGCCCTTTTTTTTCAATTTGAACGACCAACTCCGGATCCGCCGCCTTATACTCCGTTTTGATGATATCGGCGACGGAACCGATCATCCTTTCCAGGTCACCAAGCGATTCCCGGCGGCAGGCCACCAGCGCTTCACAGCCACGGGGGATCACATTCCTGCCGGTGCCGCCCTTTAGCGCCACGAGTCGTATCGGTGCGACCGCCATCCCGGCACTCAGCAGGCGGGCCATGATTTTGTTGGCATTGGCGCGATGCTTGGCGATATCCACCCCGCTGTGCCCCCCCTTCATGCCTTGGGCCGACACGCTCAGCATCTCATAGTCGTCGTCAAGGATCTCGAATTCCAATGGCCGGTTGATGGTTGTGTTCCGCCCGCCCGCACACCCGACAACGAAGACGCCTTCGTCCTCTGAATCCAGGTTGATCAGGATTTTGCCCGACAGCAAAGATGGGTCCATCTTCAAAACGCCGGTCAGGCCGGTCTCCTCCTCCACCGTAAAAAAAAGCTCCAGAGGCGGATGGGAGACATCCGGATGGTCCACCAGGGCCAGGGCTAGGGCGATGGCAATCCCATTATCCGCTCCCAAGGTGGTTTCCTCGGCGGTCAGCCAGGGGCCATCTTGTACCATGCGGATGGAATCTTTGGAAAAATCGTGATCCGAGTCGTCCAGTTTTTCACAAACCATGTCCAGATGGCCCTGAAGAATAACGATGGGGGCTTGCTCCAAACCGTTTGATGCCGGGACCTGAAGGACCAGGTTGCCAGCTGGATCCGATTTTACCGGTATCCCCCTATCCTTGGCCCACTGCTGCAGCCAGCGGGATATCTGCTGCTCTTTCTGCGAGCACCGTGGAATCTGGTTGATCTGTTCAAAGTAGTCGATGATCGTACGCGTCACATTGTCCACGAATCGTTCTCCTTGCGTGCTCCAGACTTGATTTTTATGGCATCACGTATCCTATCGCAGGAACGGTGCTGATTCTGAGAAATGAGGTTAAGATACAAAAGAAAAAGCCGATAATCTAAAAAGTGTCTGGTCAGGATTGAGGTGTCGGCCCGGATCGGTGTTCTTTCGATCTTGTCCGCAACCAGAAGCTGCCATGTCCGCATGAACACCCGACTGTACCGAACGGCACCAAACGGAAAGATACGGAATCATTCCATGAACACCAAACTGCTGATGATCGTCGCCTTGTTGTTTTTTTTATCCTGGAGAAGGGCTGCAGACAGCTTCCTCTTGTTCTGCGCCCTATTTGCCGCCGGCCTGTTCGTTTGCGTGCTCATCTACCGGCTGGAAAACACCACGACCATCATTGACGAAGAGGCCGACTAAGCCCCTGAAGCCAGCCACCGGTCCTATTTCCCTGTCATACGTGCCTTTCCAGACAGTCCAACACCGCTTTGATATTGCCAGGGGCGGTCACCAGCAGGTGTTCCTCGATCCTTGCCCCGTTCAGATAGTCGTTGAGATAGAATTTTTCACCGCTGGCTTTGAACAATTGCCCGCCGGCTGCCTCCACGATCATTCGCGCGGCGGCCAGATCCTGAAAGGATTCATTTGCCGTAACGGCCACATCCGCGCGCCCCATGGCCACGTAACACAGGTGCGCGCCGGTGCAGCCCAGATTTCTGATCTTACCGGGAAACCGGGACACATAGTGCCGGTGGAATCTGGAAAAGGTGAACATCAGGCTTTCATCGTCAATGGCGCGATCGTCGGCCATCCGGATGCGTTTCTCTCCCCAAAAGGCCTGGCCGCCGGCCCGGGCATGAAACAGGTCACCGGTAGCCGGCATATAGAATGCGCCGAAAACCGGCCAGAAATTTTCCAGCAGCGCCAAGGACATTCCCCAGATGGGAATACCCGCCTGATAATTGTCGACACCGTCAATGGGGTCGAAAATCCACAAGTATCGCCGGTTGTCATGGGTATAGGCGGTGTCCAGCGTTTTGCTGGTGAACATCCGGTGATCGGGATACTGGTTGTCCAGCGCTTGCTGAAAGCACGTGCTGATCTGTAACTCAGCGCGGGTCACCAGCCCTTCATCGAATTTGGTCGCCCCCCTGCCCTTGCCAAAACTCTCCAATGCCCGCTGACCGGAACTTCGAATGGCTTCAATGGCAAAGGTTGTTAACGCCTCGATCCCATGGATTAGCTCGTGTGTCATGCCCCCCCCCTGGTGGTTTAAGGTGTGGTGTCCCGAAGACAGTTGCAGCAGAGAAAACAAAAAAACCGACTATCCTCCTAAAGAAGGGCCGGTTTTATTTTTTAAGGCGTGCAGGGCCGAAACATCCGGCAACAGAGCGACCGGAAAAACTGCTGCCCGTAACGGCAGGCATGTTCTCATGTAAAAATTATCGGGCAATGAAAAACGGAACGGGTAGGTGGTGGTCAATCATATCGCCGCTTCTTCATTAGGAAGAGTTTGGCTTTCCGGCTATTTCTTCGACGAGGCATATCCATCGGCGTACCATCCGCCGCCTTTCAGTTCGAAGCTGCAAGCGGAGAGTATTTTTTTGGCTTTATCATGGCATTTGGGGCACTCGACCGCTTGTGTATCCATCCGAACCAGCTCTTCAGTAATATGGCCACATTTGCACTTGAATTCGTAAACCGGCATCGCGATTTCCTTTCTGGGCGGGCAACGCGTACAAATGGATCGCTTGCTCATAATTGCCCGTTTTTGTGCCAACTTAGTTCTGTTTTGTTATCGTGTCAAGACCTGATCGCAACTGTTTTAAATGCTGCAAAGCTCCCAACGGAAACGGCGGACCCGATGCACCAAACCGAATCCGCCGATCGTATCACTATCCTGGCAATGGCTACTTTCGCTCTATTTTTACCACCAGATACCCGGCGTTGCGCCGCTTGATCAGCAGCTGAATGGTTTTGCTGTCCTCGTTCTTTTGCATCAGTTGGGCAAAACCTTTCCGGTCTTTCACGACGGTGCGATTGATCTCTTTGATGATATCGCCGGGACGTACATCGGCATCCCGGGCCAAGCTGCCATCTTTCACATCCGTAACCAACACACCGTTTTCTTTGCCTTCGATACCAAACCGGCGTGCGATATCCGAATCCAGGTCCGTAACCTCGATTCCCAGCTCGTCGTTTTCCGGACTCTGGGCGGCCAGCATCTTCTCATCATCGTCGCGTTTGGCCAACGTTACCGTCAGGGATTTTGCCTTGCCGTCCCTTATCAGGTCAACGGTGGTCTGGCTCCCCACCGGCGTATTCGCAATCATGGCGGACAATTCCCGGCCCGTTGTCACCTTTTGGCCGTCCACGGACAAAATGATGTCATTGACTTTGATTCCGGCTTTGTCCGCCGGATCCCCTTCGAATACCTGGGTAACCAGGACGCCCTTTTGGGCCTTCAAGCCGTAATAGTCGGCCAGTTCCGGGGTAAGGTCCTGAATGCCAACTCCCAGCCAGCCCCGGGTAACCTCTCCCTTGTCCTTGAGTTGCTCGATGATGCCTTTGGCCATGTTGATGGGGATGGCAAAACCGATGCCCTGGCCGCTGGCGATGATAGCCGTGTTGATGCCCACGACTTCACCGTCCATGTTCAGCAGCGGCCCACCGCTGTTGCCCGGATTGATTGAGGCGTCCGTCTGGATAAAATCGTCATAGGGTCCCGAACCGATGATCCGCCCTTTGGCACTTACGATACCGGCGGTGACCGTCTGCTCCAAGCCGAAGGGGCTGCCGATGGCCACCACCCAGGTTCCCACCTTCAGTTCTTCAGAATTGCCGAGTTCAAGGGGTTTAAGATTTTTAGCCCCTTCGATGCGAATCAGGGCAAGGTCGGTCTTCGGATCCCGTCCCACCAGTTCTGCGTCAAACTCCTTATCGTCGGCCAAGATCACCTTGATCTGATCGGCGTCCTCGATGACATGGTTGTTGGTTACGATGAAACCGTTGCCATCGATGATAAAGCCCGAACCCAGACTTCGCTGTTTGAAGTCCCGCTGTTGGCCATCACCCTGAAACGGGCCAAAAAATTCGTCAAACGGATTCCGGTTGCCGCCATGGGGATTTCCGAAAAAATGGCGAAAAACCGGACTGCCGCCCTTGATGATTTTAACGGTGCGGATGTTAACCACACCGGGTCTGGCTGCTTCGGCCAGTTCGCTGAAGCTTTCCGGAGCCGAGAATGCGTGCACGGTGCTGACCGATGGAGAGGCTCCCCATAGGAAAGCGGTCGCGGCGACAAGCAGAAAAAAGACAAGCAATGAGTGAAACGTCTGTTTAGATTTGATCATGACCAACCTCCTGGTACATCCCAATGTTAAAATGGTAGTCGTGTTGTTCTCAACCCGCACATCTTTCAATGGTGATGAATGTAACCGTCAAGGGTTACGGCAAGATGACTGAAAGATTACCATATGGTAATATTCAAGGTAGGTGGCAGAAAATGAGACGGATCATCAAACCTGATCAGTCGCGCAATGAGGTATCGGGTGGGTCAACAGTATGCGCGGCGGCCAGTTGTTCGCGCAATGCCATGCCGATCTGCTCCATACGGTAGGGCTTTTTGATATAGGGTCCGGCACCCAAACGCTGGGCTTCCAGTACGCGTTCAGACTCGGAAAAGCCGCTGGCGATAACCGCTTTCTGGCCTGGAGAAACAGCCAGAATTTGACGATAGGTATCAAGGCCGTCCATGTCAGGGTCCATGATCATGTCCAGTACAAGGATGTCCACAGGAGTCCTGCGGATATGTTGGACGGCTTCCTTGCCACTGGCAACCGCGTCCACCTGGTAACCCAGACGCTTAAGCATGAAAGCGGCCAGATCACGCTGCTCCTTGATGTCATCAACAACGAGGACGGATTCGCCGGCACCGCGGTACCGTTCGATGGGCAGCTCCTCAGCTTCCACTTTTGCAACCTGTCGGGTAATGGGGAAATAAAGGTCAAATACCGTCCCCTGGCCTTCGATACTGCTGGCATCGATAAAGCCGCTATGATCCTTCACGGTACCCCACACCACAGCCATGCCTAAACCGGTGCCGCTTCGCCCCATTTTTTTCTTGGTATAAAACGGCTCGAAGATTCGTTCCAGGTCCTGGGTTGAGATACCGACGCCGGTGTCGGCCACCCGCAGCTGCACATATTCGCCTTCCAGCACCGTTTCGAATCCGTGCATCGGCCGGTCCACATAGCAGTTCCGGGTGCTTAAAATGATTTCTCCCCCGTCGGGCATCGCCTCGGCTGCGTTGGTCACCAGGTTCATAATGGTTTTTCCCAGATGCACCGAGGAGCCGATAATGTTGAACAGCGCAGGAGCCAGATCCGATTGAATCGTCACTTGAGGATGGAAAGATTTAAGCCTGGCCAGTTCAGGACTGCTCAAATAATCTTCAACCACTTGATTCAATCCGATGACATCGGTAACGGCCACCCCCCGCCGTGCCAGGGTCAGCATATCCTGAACAATGGCCGCTGCTTTTTCACCGGATTGTTTAATGGTTTCAACGATGATGCGTGTTTCGCTTCCTTGGGGAATATCCATGAGAAGCAGTTCCGGATATCCCACCAAACCCGAAAGAATGTTGTTCAGATCGTGGGCCACACCACCGGCCAGGGTACCGATGGCCTCCATTTTCTGAGCCCGCTGGAGTCGTGCCTCCATCTCCTTCATCGCGGTAATATCCGTGGCCACGGTGAGCTGAACCAGGCGGTCATCCTCCCACACGATCGCACGAGCGGAAATAATGTACCAGCGGCCGTTGACCAAATTTTTATCTTCCCAGGAATAACTCTCACCGGGGCGACCGTTTTCGTTCAGCAATAGGTGGGTCTTGCAGTGGTGGCAAGGTGCTTCGAGTTTTTGGATCGCTTTATGACATACTTGTCCGACAATATCGTCGCCATAAGTCTCTTTCATGTGGCGGTTGGCCAGCAAAATGATGTGCGTTTCCAAATCCGCCACATGGATATCCGCATCGATGCTGTCGATGATCGACGCGAGCTGTTCGTGACTGGCCCGCACCCGCCCCTCGGCCTGTTTTCTCTCGAGGATCTCTTTGTTCAAATCACGGTTGATCCGCTGCAGCGCGGCGGTGCGCTCTTCGACACGCTGTTCCAGATTCCGGTTAATCGTGTCTGTTTTCTCCTTTTCTTGCTCCAAGAGATAATTCAGGAAAAAATTCTTTCGATGGTGAGTTTCGATGGAATAGCAGATAAGCATTCCCAGTAAATTGATTCCCATGAAATGGGCGCCAAATATCAACTGGATGACACCGGTGGATTCCATCAGCCACATCATCGCCGCCTGGTAGCCGCCGACGACCAATAGCCCGGCAATGGATGCGGTAAGGAACCGAGCATGGATAAACGTATATCCGAAGAAAACGCAAAAAATGGTTCCTACACCATAAAAATAGGACTCGGGGGCAGGTGTGATCACCACCATGGCCACGTAGGCAAACCCGGTGACCATAATATAGAAGCCATTCGCGAGCTGCCATACCCGGCGGTAGGCATCGGTATAGGAGAAGATCAGCCCAACCAGGAAAACAGGGCACACCAGCACATACCGGATAAACCACAACTGGAATTTCTGTTCCGGAAACACATAGGCGTCGAGAAGGCCGAATATGCTGAAAAAAAGGATCGCATACAGTTTACACCGTCGTACATGATCGATAGAATTTGAAAAGTATGCCTGCCTGAAGGGTTGCTCTAAGGATTGGTGGTTTCCGGTAAAAACAAGGGTCAACGGGTGGAGGTAGACTCGAAGCATGCTGTAGGAAATGGCGACATCAACTTTTTCCAGGGTTAAGTTCATGGCTCACCATTGGTTTTCGCCGAACAACAGCAGCGTCGTGATAGGAGGGAAAACGCAGATACAGAACATGGATTAAACGCAGTGCCACTTATCAACGGGATTGCGTCCGGGGCAAACTGAAAGTGAACACACTTCCAACCCCAAGTGAACTTTCGACATGGATTTCACCACCATGGACATGGGCAATGGCTCTGGCCAGGCTCAACCCCAGACCGAAGCCTCCGGCTGCCCTACTCTGGTCACATCGGAAAAACCGGTTGAATATCTTCGGCAGGTCTTCAGCGTCGATGCCGATACCGCTGTCTTTTATGGAAACGTTAATCATTTCAACATCCTTATCATGAAACCCATGAATGTCAATATTACCCGGTGCCGGTGTATATTTGATCGCGTTGTCCACCACATTGGTCACTGCCCGTTGAAGCATTTTCAGATCCCCTCGCACCATCAGCCTATCGGGGATGTCGCAGCTCAGGGAAAGGCCCTTGTCTTCTGCCAGGGGAGCAAATAGCGCGATCGCACCGCGAACCACGTCGGCCATGTTAACGGGTTCCATGCTCACATCTCCGGCACCGGCATCGGATTTGGAGATCATTAGCATGGTGTTGATCATATCCAGCAATCGGTCGCATTCCTCGATGGTGCTGCCGGCCAGTGTCAGATCATCGCCGGCGGAGGATGCACCGGAAATGCTGATTTCCGCCAGACCGCGAATCCTTGCCACCGGGCTTTTCAAATCATGGGCGATATTGTCGCCCATCTCACGGATACCGACCACCAGTCTTTCGATGCGGTCCAGCATTTGGTTGAAGGTCACCGCCAGGCGATCGATTTCCTCATGGTGTGCGGTGATCGGCACCCGACGGCTGAGATCGGATTCGGAAATCTGCCGGGCCGTACGCGTGACCGCTTCCACGCCGGAAAGGGCCCGCCTGGCCATGAACCATCCCACCAGGACGGCGGTCAATATCAGCGCAGACATGGTAATGAGAAATATCTTCTTGAAAATAGCGATAAATGCCGTGTCGTTTTCCATGGAATATCCCAACTGCGCAACGACACCCTTGCCGATGATTCCATAGGCAATGCGAACCCGATCCGGACGACCGGGAATGGTCAACGTTTCATAGACCCGCGAACGCCCCTCCACCAACTGGCCGACAGCGTTTCGGTTGATGCCGATCTCCTGCCAGTAAGTCATGTTGGATGAAGAAAAAGCCACCCCACTGGCATACAGCAGGCGGAAGAAGATCTTTTTCTCGCCGGCCGCCTGAGATTCGATCAGTGCCGCGGATTTGACATCCTCGAGTCCCTGAAGATTATAGATGGCCTCGAATTCAGATATTTTATCGGAAAGCCGGCTGTCCAGACGCTGCCTCAGGCTGGTGGTGATCAAGACATAGAAAAAAAGAAATGCCAGGCATGAGGTCAATGAGAAAACAATCCCGTACCACAAGGTCAACCTGAACGAGAGGGTCCGATGCAGTTTAATCTTTTTGGCGAAGGGCATAACCCACCCCGCGGACCGTGTGGATCAGCTTGTCTTCGAAACCCTTGTCCACCTTATCGCGGAGCCGGCAGATTCGGGCCTCCACCACGTTGGTCTGGGGATCGAAATGGTAATCCCATACGTGTTCCATGATCATGGTCTTGGAAACCACCCGGCCGGCGTTCCTCATCAGGTATTCCAGGAGAGAGTATTCCAGCGGCTGTAAATCAATTTTAACCCCACCACGGTATACTTCCCGCGTCAGCATGTCGAGCGACAGATCACCGCATGACAATCGGGTGGGTTCTTTTGCTCCGCTGGCCCGCCTGATCAGCGCCTGCACCCGGGCCAGCAATTCGGAGAAGGCAAACGGTTTGCTCAGATAGTCGTCACCACCCGTTTGAAGGCCCTTGACCCGGTCATCGATGGAACTTTTAGCGCTGAGGATGATCACCGGCGTCATCACCTTTTCCCGGCGCATCCGCCCGATCAGGGACAGGCCGTCCAATCCGGGCAGCATGATGTCCACAATTGCGGCATCGTATGGTTCGCTGAGTGCCAGGTCCAACCCGTCCGTTCCATCCACGGCATGATCCACCGCGAACCCTTCCGCCTTGAAGCCCTTTTTAACGAAGGAGGCGATTTTTCGGTCGTCTTCAACCAGTAGCAGTCGCATTTTTTCTTCCGGTTTAATTGAGTTCGAAAACTGTCGTACGCCCATCCATAACAAGGCGAGCGCTGGTTAACCTTGTTTCGGAAATCGCTCCAGCTGCTTTTGCATAAAATCCCACCCGTTTAGCTTTACAAGACAGTCATGCTAAAGATCATGCATACACGCGGCCCCCTTACCCCTCAGCGCTATCTTCTTGACAAATCCGACGGGCGCTGAAACAGTGGTCACCATTTCAAATAGTAGTTGATACCGGAAAAAAAATGAAGAAAAAAAAGTTGGCCCTTGGCTGGAAGGGCACGTTTATTGAGTTGTGTATGGGGCGGGTTACCCGGCTCAAAAAAGGTCAAATCGAAGCCTGCTGCACCGACCTGCAGAATGATATCCAAGCCTCATGGTATAACAATACCGATCTTTTTAGGGCGGTTTTCGGTGCGGAGAATTGGTGGTCCATCGACGATCTGGATCATGCCTTGGGACTATTTTTTGGCGACCGGGCCATCCTCGAGACCCAGTTGTCCGAAATGACCGTTGAAATCGATGGTACCCCGGCAACCATCGATCCTGAGGCGCTCCAACTGAGTTTCTACGCACCGGAGACTATCGACCCGATAGCAAGGGATGAATGCGTCGTCTGCCACGGCACCCGGCGGGAAGCGACACTGCGATTGGACGCCCAGTTTGAACCCCCTTTCGACCCTTCGCTGATCACGCTGTCTTTTTTGCGCTACCCGGACTATGGCTATATCCTCATCGATCTGGATTACGATGGACACGACGATGTCCAGTTCATCTTTGGTGAGACGACGTACCTGAGACCTCGATTCTTCGGAAAGGATCATTTCGATGACACTTCAAGATAAACTCAAAGACGACCTGAAATCGGCCATGAAGGCTAAAGACGTTACCCAGAAAGATGCTATCCGGGTTGTCATGGGAGAAATGGCCCGCTCGGACAAAAAGCAATTGCCGGATGAAGAGATCATCAAGATACTCAAAAAACTGATCAAATCGGAAAAGGAAATGCTGGAGAAGAGCGGCCAGGGAGAATCGTCCCCTTTTATCGCCATCATCGAGGCCTACCTGCCCAAAATGGCCACCCCGGATGAAATTTCCCGGTGGATCGCCGACAATATCGATTTTTCAGCCTACAAGAATAAAATGCAGGCCATGGGTACCATCATGGCCCACTTCGGCACTTCTGCAGATGGCAATACCGTTAAACAGGTGCTTCAGAATTTTTCTGCATGAGCATGGTTATAAAACGCTCAGTGCAAAATCCCCACCACAGCACCCGTCATGCAGGTGGCCAGTGTACCGGCCGCCACTGAGCGTAAACCCAGGGCGACGATTTCGCTACGGCGTCCCGGGGCCATGGTTCCCATGCCCCCGATCATGATCCCCAGACTGCCGGGGTTGGCAAACCCGCACATGGCATACGTCATGATAAGCATGCTGCGATCACTCAGTGCACCCGGTGCAAGTCGGCTAAGTTCCAGGTAGGCGAGAAATTCATTCAAAATAGTCTTGACGCCCATGAGGCTGCCGGCCACCGGTGCCTCCTTCCAGGGCACCCCCATGAACCAGACGATCGGCGCCATCACGCCTCCCAGCACCCGCTGGAGGGTGAGCGGCCGCCCGCCCATGTCCGGAAATACCCCCAGCATTGTGTTGACAAGATGAACCAGGGCCACCAGCACCACCAGCATGGCGACGATATTGATCAACAGTTCAACACCTTGAAGCGTGCCCCGGGTGACAGCATCCATGCTGCCGGCATCCGGATTCGCCACCGCCAGCTGTCCACCGGTGGGAGATCGGGTTTCGGGGACCATGATCTTCGCCACGGTGACGGCGGCCGGTACGCTGATGATCGAAGCGGTGAGGATATGGCCCATGACACCAGGAATGGCATCACTCAGGATGCTGGCGTATAGCACCATCACCGTACCGGCAATGGTGGCCATCCCGGCCGTCATCAGGGTGAACAACTCACTGCGGGTCATTTTTTCCAGATAGGGCCGCACGAACAGCGGGGACTCCACCATGCCTACAAATATGTTGGCCGAAACGCCTAATCCTTCGGCACCGCCCAGCCCCATGGTCTTTCGCAAACACCAGGAAAACCCTGTGACCACCACGGGAAGAATGTGCCAGTGAAACAGCAGGGCCGACAGGGCGCTGATTACCAGAACCAGCGGTAGCGCCCTGAACGCAAGCACGAATGCGGCGCCGGGATAGGTCTCGACAAAGGGCAACGGTGCGCCGCCAAGATAGCCGAAGACAAAAGCCGTGCCGGCCGTAGTGGCCGCCTCCAGTGCCATGACCCCGTCGTTCAGCATCAGAAAGAATTGCCTGAATACAGGCACCTTAAGCAGAATCAGGCCGGTGACCACCTGGGCGCCGATGCCCACGCCAACCACCTTCAACGACACCTGTTTGCGGTTTTCACTCATCAGCCATGCCAGGAGCAGAAATGCCACCAGCCCTGCCGATCCCTGTAAAACCATGGATGCTGTCCCTAGTCTTATGCTAGCGTTGCCGAAACCCATTCATCGCGGATTCGCTCTATCCGCCGTCCCGGATCAAAACTTTCGCTATCTGGATGTCGTAGGCCCGATTCGGATCGAACCGACCGCGCTTCTCATACAACACCTGAGCCTGTTGAATGGCACCATAAGGGACCCAGCCGTGATCATTCCAGACGCTGGGATCGTCTTCATTCTTCATTCTGAATTCGACATCCTCGTTTTTCTCGCGGACATACATGCGCACCCGCTTATTTTCAGGAACGGGGTAGTAGAAGATACCGATTTTGTCTTTCATGATGCTATTGGTCCTCCGATGATGGGGAATCCACCTGCTTGCCGATCCAGTCCAAAAAAGCGCTGTTGCCGCCGGACACCGGCAGTTCAACGACACAGGGGCAGTCATAACTGTGGATGGCCTTGACCGCGCTGGTCAATTCGGCTACCCGGCTGGACCGGGTTTTGACAATCATCACTACCTCCCGGTCGTCCTGAAGGGTTCCGTCCCACTCATATAATGAGCGCATGCCGTCGATTATATTCACACAGGCGGCCAGTCGTTCTTGGACCAGCGTTTTTCCGATGCGTGCCGCCTCATCCATACTTCCCGCTGTTATATATACAATGGATACGGTCATGACGACCTCCTATAGAAGACCTCTCTCCTTTAAAACCGATGCGGCCCGCCCACCAAGGCGGGTAACGCGGGTCAGGGCCTGCGTCAGATGAAAGGCGGTCTCCTGGGGAACGCCGGAATTGATCATTACCAGCGCCATATTGATCTTTTTTCCAATTTCATACCAGCACCTGTCACCAGTGATCCTGCCGGCCAGATCAGATTCATCGGCAACCATATGAGCGAGCGTTTTAAGGAGATTCAATCCCTGCCGTCTGCCCGGAGCATCCATAGCTGCCACCTGGTCGGAGACCTGGCAGATCCAGATTAATCCAGACTTGACCTTCTCGCTTTGGGCGTAAGCGGAGACGGCCTGTTTGATGCTGATCCGGCGTTCATCGTTGTTTTCCTGCGGTTCATTGTCAGTCACGTTGGGCCACCTTTTTAGCCAATGTATCGTGTTCTAACGAATATTTCATCTTTTTCAAAGTTTTTTCTTTTCAGGGAGAGGGTTCTTGAGATAACTTTTCAGCAGTCACAGCATTGACCCACCTGCAACCACCCACAGGAGTCGTCCGGATGAGCGAACGCAGCCGATTGGAACACCTTGCCATGCCTGCCAAGGGATTTCAGTCCGGCGGAACACCCGGTGCTGCCATCGCCTCCCCTGACGACGGGCATCGTCCTTCCCAGCCAGCGTTGAAGGAAAGGGATCTTCAACTGTCCGCCATCATCCACGCGTTTGACGGATTTGTCTATGTTTGCACCAAAGACTATCGCATCGAGTTCATGAACAGGCGGCTGATCCAGCGCACGGGTTTTGACGGAACAGGGCAACGTTGCCACAAGGTCTTGCACAACCTGGAAAAGGTTTGCCCATGGTGCCGCAACGAGCGCGTATTCAAAGGGGAAACCGTTCGCTGGGAGGTGAAGAGCCCCAAAGATCAGCGCTGGTATTACGTGATCGATACCCCACTCGTGCATCCGGACGGATCCATTTCCAAATTCGGCATGATCATCGACATTCACCAGCGGAAAGAAGCCGAAGAGGAACTGGAAGAGCGGGTACACGCCCGGACCCGTGACCTGACCCTGATCAACGAACACCTGCTCAACGAAATTGAGGACCGAAAAAAAATCGAAAAGACATTGCGGGAGAGCCAGGAGCGGCACCGCATCATTTTCGACGGCTCCCGGGATGCCATTTTTATCAGCGGTGCCGATGGCGCCATCCTGATTTTCAACCGCAGCGCCACCCAGTTGACCGGCTACCGACCGGATGAACTCAAGAAACTCAAAATTTTCGATCTCTACGCCAAGGTCGACCCCCAACGGCACAGCGATTTTTTTAAACGCATCTGGGCCGGTCAATCCATCTCCGGCGAGGCAAGAATCGCCAGAAAAGACGGCCGCACCATCTATACCGAGTTCAGCAGCCGCAAGATCGTGATTGCCGGCAACGCGTGTGCCCACACTATTGCCAGGGATGTAACCGCCCGAAAAAAATCCGAAGCCGCCCTTCGCCGCAGCGAGGCAAAATACCGGGAACTGGTCCAGAATACCAACAGCATTATCGTTCGCTATGACCCCTTGGGACACATAACCTTTTTCAATGAATATGCCCGACAATTTTTCGGGTTTCCCGAACAGGAGGTCATCGGACGGAATATACTGGGAAGCATCATTCCATGGCGGTCATCCGAAGGGCGCGACTATCGCTCCCTGATGATGGACTTTTTGAAACATCCGGAACGATACCCCACCAATGAAATGGAAAATATCCGTCGTGGCGGTCGGCGAGCCTGGATTGCATGGACCAACAAGGTCGTCCGGGATAAAAAAGACCGGATCGTCGAAATCCTGAGTGTCGGTGTGGATGTCACCCAGCGCAAACAGGCCCAGGATCAGGTACAGTTTCTCACTCACCAATTGATTAAAGCGCAAGAAAATGAGCGCCTTAAAATATCCCGGGATTTGCATGACCACATTGCCCAGGACCTGTCCACCCTGAAAATCAGCCTGGAAACGCTGTTCAAAGACCAGTCGACCGAAACCAATAAAAAAGTTGCCCAATTGTCTGATATCCTGCAGCGATCGATTGCGGCTGTCAGGGACATGGCCTACGATCTGCGCCCCCCCGGCCTCGACCAGTTGGGTTTAGTCAAAACCCTTTACCTGTATTGTGAGGATTTTTCAAAATCCACTACGACGGAGATCGATTTCGCTGCGGCCGGCGTGGACGAGTTGGACCTGGAATATGAAACGGAAATCAACATCTACCGGCTGATCCAGGAAGCCTTGAACAACATCAAACGGCACGCCGGCGCCAACCGGGTGACGATCCGGGTGGTCACTTCCTCTCCGGATATCGTCATACGTATCAAGGACAATGGTAAAGGATTCGACGTAAACGATCGCCGGAAGCGGGCCCTGAAGGAAAAGCGCATGGGCCTTCAGAGCATGGTGGAACGGGTTCGTCTGCTCCAAGGAAAAATCAACATCCAATCCAAGCCCAACAAAGGCACCTATATTTTCATTGCCATTCCGCTAAAGGAGAAAAGCAGTGTCTTCCAGGAAAAGCATTCTCATTATTGACGACCACCCGCTGTTCAGAGAAGGCCTTAAATCCATCATTGCCGGGGACCGTCATTTCGTGGTCGAAGGCGAGGCCGGAGATTCACGCAATGGTTTGGCCATGGCCAAAAAAATCAAACCTGATGTGGCACTGGTGGACATTTCATTGCCCGATGAGAGCGGCATGCAGTTGACCCGACGAATAAGGGAAGCCCTGCCGCACACCCGGGTGATGATCATCAGCATGCACTCGAAAATCGATTACATCGTGGAAGCCTTCCAGGCCGGTGCAACCGGCTACGTGGTCAAGGAATCAGCCGCTGGCCGACTGGTGCAAGGGCTACATGCCGTCATTCAAGGTGAGTATTTTCTGGACAGTTCCATCTCTCACGAGGTGGTGGAGCGACTGATGAAATCACCGGTCCGCGAGGCAAGGGTGAGCGATACGGACTATGGCCGTCTCACCCCCAGGGAACAGGAAATCATGCGCATGCTGGCCGAAGGGCTCCCAAAATCGGAAATCGCCGACCGGCTTTGCATCAGCATTAAAACCGTCGAGAACCACCGGTCCAACATCATGAAAAAACTCGATTTACACAGCGCCATGGATCTCGTTCGCTACGCGGCCAAACTGGGGCTCATTGATATCGACCTCTGGAAAGAGTAGGGCCTGATGCGGATTGAAGCACAGGTGCAAACTAAAACCATCATGTGTTAACACCAGAATCATCGCATCGACGCAATTTCCCGCCAGTGACCTACAACGGATGGTTCAAATTCGGTTTGAAGCCATCTCAACATCTTGTATTTAATTCCTCTTTAACCCACAAGATTTCTCACCACTCGGGAATTTCTCCCGGGATATAGTAAAAAAACCTAAATAAATGAGTCGAATGACCTATAGACATTTTTTCTACTGCCGATAGTATATACAAAGCAGAGAAGGGTCGGTTGTCTAAAAGGGGTGGAGAATCGACCGATCCTGCCAATGATTTTCAATGATGGACAACAGATAGGGAGGTTAACGGGTACCATGTTCTTTTAACAGCCAGTGATGGTACGGCGAATGCTAAGAAAGGAGAACAAGATGATATCTTCTCCATGCAAAACCTGCGAAAGAAGGAACGACCCGAAGGATGAATGCCTGAAAGACTGTAAAATTTTGCATGACGTTCAGGAATTCCATCTGATAACCGCGAAAAGCATCTGTTACAGCGCCATCGACTGCACCGAGGAAAGCCGCTACCACATCAAGTCACCATCTGCGGCCATGATGAGCCCATATTAGCGTCCTTGCTTGCCGTTCTAAATTGTCTGGCCCAGTCCATGGCTTGGGATTGCGCCGATTCATGGCACTTTGTTCGGATAAAACTGCATCGGCCAACAGGATAAACGGTTGCGGCCAGCCGATACCATCTGTTTCCCGGCTTTTCAGGCGCTCTTCGGGTTGCCTACACCGCCGCATGTGGCTCCATGGAAAAGGCTCTTTCATCCGTTTTCGAATCAACGATATCGTCTTCGCACCCCCTGGCCTTTGACCAACATCAAAAGAGCTAACGATGATGGATCAATATCGATCTTCCGTACCAGAAAACCAGAAACCATTTCGTTCCGGCAACAATTCCAACCAGACCGCCAAGAATGACATCGAAAAAAAGCTTCATTCCAAGGGACAAGTCGACATTATCGCCATGGTCCGGAGCCTGCAGCGAACGGCGGGGGTGGCGGACTGCTTCAAAATGGGCAATGCGGACTGTGACATCATCGACTGCGACTGGCGCACCTATTGCCTGAGCACGCCGGCGGATACGACAAAAATCGAAAAGCCGGCCAAACTGAAATAGACCGGATTGAAGCCCTTTCTACCGGCGTCGATGCAAGCGGCCAAGGGAAAAAACATCCTTCCCGTGCAGCCTCGGTCAATCGCCGGACAACCAGAATCGCTTCAGCCCGCGTTGCATTTGCTGTTCGGATACGACCCTGGCCATGGCCCACTGCTCTGGCAGCAACCCCTGGTAAGTGGAATGACAAAACCGCTGATCAACGAGCAGCAACGCCCCGCGATCCTGAGCAGTGCGAATCACCCGGCCCGCAGCTTGCAGAACTCGGTTGATCCCCGGGAAACGGTACGCAAAATCAAATCCGGTGCCCCGCTCATCGAAATAGCGGCGAATCAGGTCTCTTTCCGGGCAGACGGCCGGCAAGCCAACACCCACAATGACCGCACCACTGAGCCGCTCGCCCACCAAGTCGATGCCTTCACCAAAAATCCCTCCCATTACGGCAAATCCGACCATCGGTTGATTGTTCTGCGTTGAAAAATGCTCGAGGAACCGGACACGCCCCGCTTCGTCCATCTCACGCATCTGTACCAGGACTTGAACCTCATCCGCCGATTCTTCAAATCGACCGACCACCATGCTCATGTATTCATAGGAAGGAAAAAAGCACAGGTAGTTGCCTTTCTTGGGGTGGATAAAGCTCCGGATGAGTGCCACAATCGGATCGATGCTCCGTTCGCGCTGGGTGTAATAGGTGGATATGCCGCCAGCAATGAACACCTTCAGGTTTTTTGGAGGAAAAGGAGACGGGATGGCCAGCATGGCCGCGGTCGGTTCGCATCCCAGAATATCCCTGAAATAGCCTGCCGGTGTCATGGTGGCCGAAAAAAAAACGACCGACCGGGAACGCCGCAGGGCCATTTTCAGGTGCCGGGCGGGGTCACGGCAGAAAAGTTTGATCTGCAGGTCCTTGCCGGCTGCCTTGCTGCAGGTCACATAGCTGTCGTCAAACTGATCCCACACTCGCAAAAACCCGCTGACTTCGAAGAAGCGATCCATGACAATTTCGCGGAAGGGCGTCGATTGATTCTTGGCCAGCCAACGCTCCGACACCCGCAGAAAAACACGCAACACGGGTTCCAATCCGTCAGGCAGGTTGGCCTCGGAGTGAAAGCCGCCGGCTTCATGAGTCCTTTTTCGGGCATCGAGCATCCAGGCATTGATCTTTCCCGCCGCCCGATAAACAGCTGGCAGGTGCTTTCTCACCGCCCGCCTGAGGTCGAGGAAATCGATTTTACTCAGCTGGGCGGAAAACATTTCCCGGGAGCGGTCCACCAGGTTGTGTGCCTCGTCTACCAGAAAGGCATAAGCGCCGTTTTCCTCATCGAAAAAGCGTTTCAGGTACACGCGTGGATCGAAGGCGTAGTTATAATCGCAAATAATGCAATCCGCCCAGCGGGCCAACTCCAGGGAAAGCTCAAATGGGCAGACCCTGTGGGATTGTGCCACGGCCTCTATGGTGCTGCGATCCAGGTCGTCCCGCGAGAAAGCATCATCCATAGCGTCCGGCAGTCGATCGAAATGACCGCTGGCATACGCGCATGCATCAGGATTGCAGGTGGCGTCGGGACAAAAGCAGATCTGGTCCTTGGCAGTCAGGGAAACCCGCTTCAATCGAAGCCCCGACGCCTGCAGGATGTTCAGGGCGCTGATGGCAGAAGCCTTGCCGGTATTGCGGGCAGTAAGAAAAAAAAGCCGGTCGGTATAGCCCTCGCCGAGCGTCTTGAGCGCAGGGAAGAGCACCGCCATGGTTTTGCCGATGCCTGTCGCCGCCTGGATAATCGCCTGGCCGCCATCCCGGAGGGTTCGATAAACGGCGACCGCCATGGTGCGTTGGCCGGCTCGATAAGGCATAAAGGGGAAGCCGATTGAAATGATGGCCGCATTGCGAAGGTGCCGCCACCGGACGAGGGTCGTGGCCCACTTCAGATAACGGTCGATCAGTTCCTGGAAAAAAGCTTCCAGAGCGTCACGGGTCAACTCCTCGACCAGTTCAAGGGTGTCGCCGGTATCCAGATGGCAATATGTCAGTTGGACGGTCACCGCCCCGAGGTCCTGCGCACGGGCCAGCAGGTAGGCATAAACCTTGGCCTGGCCCCAATGGCATCGATCCGGCTCCTTTTGGAGGCTTTTCAGGTCTGTGGTGGTGGATTTGATCTCTTCGACGATGATCGCTCCATCGGTTTCGAGTACACCATCGATTCGACCGGCAACGATCAGGATCAGGTCCGTCGTCTCCACTTCCAAGGAGACCGGCACCTCTGCGCGATACCCATCAGGCCGTTGTCGCTGTATTTTCTGATGGGCTCGAATCCCTTCGAGGGGTCGCCCGGACATGGCAAATCGCATGTCCAGGTCACCGGCTCGGAGAACGATGTCTACCAGCGTTCTGACTGCAATTTGATGTCGTTGTTTCAAGCCCGTGCTACCCCTTCTGACCGCTTCTGCTTGCCTTTCACTAAAACGGGCACTACTGTAAATAGCTAAATACGTTTGGTCAAGCCGGCAAATCGTCACGGGTGCGTCAACCAGCCTGGCAAACATGCAATGGGATCGCAAAGGGAGGAAAAATGGAATCAAGAGTGCTTGGAAATACGGACATCCACCTGTCCCCCATAATCATGGGCACCTGGCAGACCGGCAAATCCATGTGGACGGGCATCGATGATGCGCAAAGCCAAAGGGCCGTGCAGGCGGCCATGGACGCCGGCATCACCACTTTCGATACGGCTGAGGTATATGGAAACGGGCACTCGGAGAAGGTGCTGGGCAAGGCCATCGGCAGTTACCGGGACAAAGTGCTGATTCTGTCCAAGGTGTTTTCCAACCATCTCGGATATGACCAGGTGATCGCCGCCTGCCACCGCTCCCTTAAAAACCTGGGAACCGACTACCTGGACCTCTATCAGATTCACTGGCCCCCGGGTTCCTTCGGTGCCAAACCAGTGCCCATGCAAGAAACCATGAAGGCCCTGACAGACCTCAAGGACCAAGGAAAAATCCGCGCTATCGGTGTCTCCAACTTCTCTCTGGATCAACTCAAAGCCATATGTGAAATCGGGCCCATAGAGAGTCTCCAACCCCCCTACTCTCTGTTATGGCGCCATGTGGAATCCGGCAGCCTGGATTGGTGCCGGGAAAACCAGGTGACCATCCTGGCCTATTCACCCATGGCCCAGGGACTGCTCACCGGAAAATTCGGTCCGGATCACCAATTCGAGAAAGGGGACCACCGCAGCAGCAATCGGCTGTTTCAGCCGGATCTCTACCCGCATGTGCAACAGGCATTAGGCGCACTTCGACCCATGGCCGAGAAAAAAGGCATTACCATGGCCCAGTTGGCCCTGGCCTGGGTGATCGCCAAACCCGGTGTCTGCGCCATTGCCGGCGCCCGCAATGCCCGGCAGGCCGCAGACAATGCCAAAGCGGCCGACGTCACGTTAACCGAGTCCGAGTTGGATGAATTGGACCGCATCAGTCGTCCGGTAGCCGATCTGGCGGACGATAATCCGGTGCAATGGAAATGGTAGAAAAATGGTTGTGGTTTACCGTTCAGGCTTGTTGACTTCGCGTTTAATTTCTTTCCGGCTGGTTTGATCGGGTAATCTTGAGGAACAACAAAACCTTTAATCGCTGAATGGAAAACCGTTTGACCTCTCGATAACTAAAGGATGTCCATGGTAAACGGGAACGACTCTCGAAAAAATGCCCTGCTCTGCCCCGGATGCCGTAAACTGGTCAGTGCCGATGAACGCAAATGCCCCTACTGCGGCCTGGGGACACCGGGAGCCAGATGGAAAAACGGCTTTCTCGCCAAGGGGTTCAGCAGCGCCGATCGGCTCATCAACACGATCATTGTCGTCAATGCCGCCATGTACCTGCTCTCCCTGTTGATCAGCGGCCGCGGGATGAATCTGTCGGCAAACCCGATGAGCGTTCTCGCACCGGACAGTCAAAGTCTGCTCCTGCTTGGCGCCACCGGCGCTATCCCCATTGACCGCTTCCATCACTGGTGGACCCTGGTATCGGCATCCTATCTTCACGGCGGGATTCTTCACCTCGCTTTCAACATGCTGGCCCTTCGTCAGATTTCTCCCCTGGTCATTGGTGAATACGGCACCCATCGCATGATCGTCATCTACACGCTGAGCGGTGTGGCCGGTTTTATGGTCTCCTATTTGGCCGGTGTCAGCTTTACCATTGGCGCATCGGCTGCCGTCTGCGGCCTCATCGGGGCCTCGCTTTATTATGGAAAAAGCCGTGGCGGCACCTACGGTCATGCGATCTATCGCCAAGTGGGTGGCTGGGCGCTGGGCATCGTCCTGTTCGGGGTGATTATACCGGGCATCAACAACTGGGCCCACGGCGGCGGCATGGCAGCAGGCATCCTGATGGGACGCCTCATGGGATATCAAGATCGCAAAAAGGAAAACATGCGCCATCGCCTCTTGGGGAGTCTATGCCTGGCCGGCACAGCCGCCGTCTTGTTATGGGCGATGTTCTCCGGCCTGTTTCTGCGGTTATAACTGTCGAGGTCAAATTCTGAACAATCAACCGCACAAAGACAGCTTCACCCTTCGCCGATGCATCCTGCTGACCCTGTATGATCTTTTTCAGGAACATCCCTTGGCCGAAGTGGAACTGCCCCAATTGGAGACATCCTGCCAGACGACGGTCAAAGCATTGAACTGGAACATGGTCTACCTGGAAAAAAAAGGCTTCGTCTCCCTCTCACCGTCAGTGGAGTGTCTTCCCTATGCCGCCTGCACCGCATCCATCACCGGCAGCGGCATCGATCTGGTGGAAAACGCAGAGGCGTTTTCCCGACAGTTTCCCCTTGATGCCGGCTGACCGGATTGCGTGCTCAAGCGCCAACGATCAGCGTCACCATGGCGCCGACCATAACGATGATGATCATCCAGCAGCAGTCCACCACTCCGTAAGCGATCTGTCTCATCTCCATGCCCTTTCACCATTTAAGTAAAAGCAACCGCCTCACCAACGGTTCATCATGGTCGACAATCTATCGCCTGGGTGTGACAGATCCGGTCACAGGGAGGGGGGATATTACTGGGGTTCACGGAGCGAAGGGTTCGGCGTTGGCGCAGATATCGATGCAATGTTTCAAAACGCCAATGCGGCCGAGAATAGACGTTCACCTTAATGAATTGCGCCATGCGTGGCAAACTAGAAAAGGGCAGGATGAAGTAAATCAGCCTGCCCCAGACCTTTTCTTGGGGGCAACCAGTGCAGCGTGAATGATGCTGCCCGGCTGGGCTTCGACGAATGAAAAGGACGGGGCGGCAAGCCAACCGCCGTCCAGATTCTTTGCACCTTCAGTCTCAAGCCTTCAGCCGTCCCTCTTTTTTTACATTCCCAGCAGCCCCTCCCGGATCTTTTTATCCGCATTTTCGCCGACATTGTAACGATAGTACATTTGTGCGAAGGTGTTCCCCGGGATGGTTCCCTTAACCTGACCCTGGTAGGTCAGCGTGATCCCTTTGCCGGGGACATAGACGGATTCGGAAGTCAATCCCGGTTTCATATCCGCATCCAGCCAGGAGGCGTATTTGTCGATATCCGCACGGTTGGCATCCACCAGGTCCTTTGGGTTGCCCTCCTCCATGAGTTCGACGAATCCTTCGCTGATTTTTTTGGCGGTGGCCTTGCTGGTCAGGTAGTGGGTGAGCATGTATTTGACCTGTTCGGATTCGATGACCTCTCTGGGGTCTTTGGTGGGGTTTTCAAGGTAAAGGCCAACCGCATAGACCTTCACGAAGCCGAGTTTCTTTAGGTAGGAGACCCCGTTCAATTTGAGGGTTTTACCTTCGACAACCTTTTCTGTGGGAAACTTCACTCCCAGGATTTCCACTTCGCCAGCGTAACCGATGCCGGCGACAACGAATACGAACACCACGGCCATGGCAGACGCAAACACGCTTTTGCTCATTCTTCTCTCCTTTGTTTGTCAGCGCCGATCCGATGGCACTCAATCGGACGGCAATATTTGTAAACGAACCGGATCAGTGTTTTGTTGACGCTGCCAACATCCTTGGCGAATCTACCGAAATCCTGATCAATTGCAATCCTTTAATTTAAAAAAAGCGGAATCACCGCCTCAGCGGGTATGATAGGCTGAGCAGTGGCATTCACATATACGACCACGAAGGGCTTTTTTCTGTTTGCGATGTAAATGTTAAGTTCCCTGACGACCATGCCCATTCCATCGACACCGTGTGTCGAACCGCTGTCCTCAGTTATCAGTCCTCCGTTTACCTGGCTTCTGTCAGGGCGTCACCAGTGTCCCGATCAACTGATTCACATTATCGAGGCCTTCATGCTGCAGCCACTTTTGCATGCCGTCGATGATTGCCAGGGTGCTGCCCGGATTGACGAAATTGGCTGTCCCCACCTGCACGGCCGTGGCACCCACCATCATGAATTCCAACGCATCCGTGGCGTTCATGATGCCGCCAACACCGACAATGGGTATTTTTACCACCTGGGACACCTGCCAGACCATGCGCAGGGCAACGGGCTTGATGGCCGGCCCGGAGAGGCCGCCGGTGAGATTGGCCAGTTTCGAACGACGCGTGGACAAGTCAACGGCCATACCGGTGATGGTGTTGATCAGCGACAGGGCATCTGCTCCGGCATCTTCAGCTGCCCTGGCCATCCGGGCGATGTCGGTGACGTTGGGAGAGAGCTTGACCATCAGGTGTTTAGTCGTCTTTTCCCGGACGGCGCTGACCACCTCGCCAGCGATTGCCGGATCTGAGCCAAAGGCCACCCCGCCCTCTTTGACATTGGGGCAGGAGATGTTCACCTCCAGTCCCTTTACAGCATCGAGGGTTTCCATCCGTTCGGCCAGCAGCGCATACTCCTCGACGGTCTTGCCGTATATGTTGGCAATGGTAGGCGGGCGAAGGGTCTTTAAAAAAGGTAGTTTATCCTTGATAAATCCATCGATGCCCACGTTTTCCAGCCCGATGGCATTGAGCATGCCGCAGTCGGTCTCGACGATGCGCGGCGGCGGGTTTCCTTTGGAGGGGTTCAGGGAGAGGCCCTTGACGATGATGCCACCCAGGCGGTTCAGGTCAATAAAGTGGTCGAACTCCCGTGCGTAGCCGAAGGTGCCCGAAGCGGTCATCACCGGATTCTGAAGCTCCAGGCCGCCGATGTCGACGGTCAGATCAGGTGCAGCCATATGAAGATCTCTGCTGATGATTGGGTTCGTGGTTTTTTCGCGTTGCCTGCCATTTTCGCGCAACGGTGTTGATGCGGGCTTCCAGGTTGAGCACATAAGCCGGCTCGGGTTGCCGGATCCCGGATTTGCCATCCCACTCAACCGCTTTGACCTGCTTCATCACTGCCGGGATATGACCGTTTTCCGCGACCAGAAACCGCTCAACCATGCTGCGAAACCGGCGGCTTTGCACCAGGGATTCAGCCACATGCCGCCTGGCGTCATCGCCGGTGCAGGAATAAACATGCCCCAGGCAAAGCGTTTCTATATCCAGTGTGCTCAACCGCTGCATGGAGCGGAAGTGGACATCGTAGTCCACGAGACAGTCGGTCACGATGTAGCCCGTCTCATCCGGTGTGCCCAAGGCTTCCGAAGCAACGAGCAACTTAAGCTGGGGTATGAAATAGGAGAGGAAATCCCATGTGTGCCCGGGTGTTTCCATGGCCTGGACGGTGAGATCCGGTGATATCTCGAAACAATCCCCCTCTTTAGCGGTTAACTCCACGCTGAACGATTCGAAGGTCGTGTTACCCGGATCGACGCCAAAATCAACCGCCATCCCGGCAGCGAACTGGTTGAGATCGACGATCAGGGAAATCGCATGGGGCCGGTCAAAGACATTGGCGGCCTTTTGCGAGCAGACCACTTGCATTTCCGGGAATTGGGACTTGAGATAGGCTACGGCGCCACAGTGGTCGAAATGGGAGTGGGTCAAAAAGCACCACCCCGGCTGGCGATCGTTCAGCACCTTCCGGATCTGTCGGGCATACACCGGTCCGAGAAAGGCCAGCCCGGCATCGAACAGGGCCGGCCGCTCACCGTCAACAAGAAAGACCGGCACGGCGCGGTGCCCCAACATGTAGACACCGTCGGCAATTTCTCCGATCCGGTCAACAACCATATTTCCTCCATTGAAATTGCCGTGTACCGATTGTCCGCAGCAAGGAAAACCGGGCCGTACAAGAATTACAGGGTAATATAGACGAGTCAGAAAAATTGATCAAGCTGGAGTTTGGACTGACGTTTGGACCGGCCGGCAAGCCAAGCGACGTGCCGGCCGTCTTCCCCCGGGTCAGAATTTGTGCTAAGATTTTTTGTTTGAAACGCTTATTGGAAAGGAACAAATTCCCTTTTGTTCGAACTGAAACTGCCGATAGTCGTTGGAGACGGGAAACAGGAATATCGAACATATGACGATCTCAACAAGCCAAACCTCGACGCTTGCACCGATGGACGGTTGCTAAAAAATAACCCCCTTTCCCTTTTCAGGAAACATTATGAATATCACCGTTCAATACTGGCACTGGCTGGTATTTGGCATGATTCTCATCATGGCCGAAATCTTCGTTCCCAGTTTCACCATCTTTTGGTTCGGGCTGGGCGGAATAGTGGTAGCCGGCCTGTTGTTGCTCTTTTCCGGCATCAGTTTCACCTGGCAGCTGTTCATCTGGGTCATCGCCTCGTGTGTGTTCACCTTTCTTTGGTTTAAATTCATACGGCCGATGATGACTGACCGGACCCGGGCGGGAATTGCCCGCGAGGCGGCCATCGGTGAAACCGGACAGGTGATACGGGCCCCTGAAAGTGGCCGCCGGGGCATGGTTCGATTCACCACTCCGCTGCTGGGATCGGATGAATGGGCGTTCATTTGCGACAGTGCCGTCGCCGCAGGTGACCGGGTGACGGTTGCGGACATCTCCGGCAACACCCTGGTGGTTAAAAAAGCATAAATGGCTGCCACTTATTCATTTTGCCATAGGGGTTGACACCGTATTTCCAATGGTTCCCTGCCATCGTAAAGCAACTGGACCCCAGACTGATTCCCAGATCATCTGGTTGAAATGAAATGACCTTTAAAGCGAGTTCTGACCCAACCATTCGGAGGATAACATGGACGGATTGATCGTTGTGGCTGTCTTTACCGTGCTGGTAATCGTCACCCTGGTTTTGGGCGTGCGCATCGTTCCCCAGGGAAGCAAGCACGTAGTTCAGCGGCTGGGCAAATATCAAAAAACCCTTGGCCCGGGCCTGAATATCATCATCCCCTACATCGACACGGTGGCCTATAAAGTCACCACCAAGGACATCGTGCTGGACATCCCCTCCCAGGAGGTCATCACCAGAGACAATGCCGTTATCATTGCCAACGCCGTCGCCTACATCAATATCATTTCTCCGGAAAAGGCGGTTTACGGTGTGGAGAACTACCAGTTCGCCATCCAGAACCTGGTACAGACCTCCCTGCGTGCCATCGTTGGTGAGATGGACCTTGACGATGCCCTCTCCTCCCGCGACCAGATCAAGGCCAAACTCAAGGCGGCCATTTCCGACGACATTTCGGACTGGGGCATCACCATGAAAACCGTCGAGATCCAGGATATCAACCCCTCCCAGACCATGCAGTCCGCCATGGAAGAGCAGGCCGCGGCCGAGCGTCAGCGGCGGGCCGCGGTGACCCGGGCAGAGGGCGAAAAGGCCGCGGCCATCTTAGAGGCAGAAGGCCGTCTGGAGGCTTCCAAACGCGATGCCCAGGCCAAAGTCGTCCTTGCCGAGGCCAGTCAGCGGGCCATCCAGAAAGTCACCGAGGCCATCGGTGACAATGAGATCCCCGTGATGTACCTGATCGGTGAAAAATACGTGGAGTCGCTGAAAAGCCTGTCCACGTCGCCAAACGCCAAGGTGGTTCTGATGCCGGCGGAAATTCCAACGGCCATCAGGGGGATCTTGGGTGGAACGAAGTAAATATGGTCCGGATCATCCCAAAAGGCGTCGACGGACATCATTGTCGTATTTTTTCCGGAAATTCATTCGATGAAAAAGATTTTAGGTATCGTCAGTTCGGCGCGGCGGTTGGGCAACTGCGAAATCATGGTCAAAGCGGTGTTTCGGAACCTGGCCAGGCCCTGCGAACTCAGCCTGCTGCGGCTGACTGATTTTCAGATCGACCCGTGCCGGGGGTGTTACCGTTGCCTGTTCAATGACGGTCATTGTGTGATCGACGATGAATGTTCCATCGTGTTGGATGCCATCGGATCGGCCGATGCTGTTATCCTGGCCGCGCCAGCCTGTTTTCTGGGTGCCCACAGTGCGTTGAAAAGGTTTCTGGACCGCGGGCTTTCTTTTTATGGCTCGGAGGACCGACTTTGGGGCAAACCGGCCGTGGGCGTGGCGGTGGCAGGCATTCCCGGCATGGAAGGCGGCACCCTGTTGGACATCGAGCGTTTTCTCAAACTGATTCTGGCCGACATCAGGCAAACCCAGGCGGTGTATGGCGCACTTCCCGGTGAAATCCTTTTGGATCAAGGCAACCGAGAAGCCGCCAGCAGCTTGGCCCAAAGCCTCTTCGGTCCGAAAATTCACAAAACCGGCCCCAACTGCCCCTTGTGCGATGGCGACGCGTTCCGTTTCATGGGACCCGACACGGTTCGCTGCTTGCTTTGCAGCAACGCTGGCATCATTCACATGATGGATGGCACTGCCGTTGTAGAGATAAATCCTGCAGACCACCAGTTGTTTCTGACCCGTCAGGACGTCAAGGACCATAAAGCCTGGCTCATGGGTATGAAGGAACGGTTTATGACCATGCGAAAGGCCCTGGAACCGATTAGCGTCGACTATCTCAAAGATGGGTAATGGATCAAACCACACACCCAAACACAGGGCCCCATTTTCGAAGAGGATGACTAAAAATGAAGCTTTTTGGCAAATCCAACCCGCCCGAAACTGATCCGGCAGCGCTCACCAAAGCGATTAATGACGCCCGCGAGCGGTTGGACGTATTTTCAGAAAGTATCCGGGCCCTGTTCCTTTTTGTCCGCGAATATACGCTGGACATCTCCGAAATCGATGCCGAGAACTTTAAAAAACAGCTGGAGGCCCTTCAGGAAAAATTTCAGCGCGATGAAAAGACGAAAACCATCGCCACCCAGTTCGACCGGCAAAAGGTCAAGATTTTAGACCACATCCAGCGCCAGAAAAAGTACATCGGTGAACGTGAAACCGAATTCAGGGAGATCATCGATCTGATGACGGCGGCCATGGGCGGGTTGGACAACGAAAATCGTGATTTTTACAGCAGCATTCGCTCACAGGGAGAACGCTTTGAGGAGATCACCCGTCTGGACGATATCAAACGCATTAAAAGTGAACTGGTTCGCGAGGTCGACAAAATGCGGGCCATGGTCCGCGAGAAGGAAAGCCTTGACCAGAAAGCGCTCGACTCCCTTTCCAGCCAGGTGGATACTCTGAAGAGGGAATTGGACAAGGCCCGCCATTCCGCCAACACCGACGGCCTGACCGGCGTCAATAACCGTAAAGCGCTGGACCAGCATCTGCAAACGCTGGTGGAGCGGAACACGATCACCCGGTCACCCTTTTCCCTGCTGATGATGGACCTCGATGATTTCAAGCAGCTGAATGACTCCTACGGGCATACCGTGGGGGATCGGATGCTGCTGGCCTTCGCCGGAAAATGCCGCGCCGCAGTGCGAAGTGACGACTTTTTGGCCCGCTACGGCGGGGAGGAGTTCACGCTGATCCTGCCCGGCGCCTCTCTTCGAAATGCCACCAAAAAAGCCAAGCAGCTCTGCCGGTCCATTGCCGCCGCCCGTTACGCCGCAGACGACTCCCCTGCGGCGGACGCGGTGTCCATCACCGTCAGTATCGGGGTCAGCACCTACCGACCGGGCGACACGGTAAAGCGTTTGGTTGACCGGGCCGATCAATGCCTTTACAAGGCCAAGGCAGCCGGCAAGAACAGGGTGGTGGATGAAAATGCGCTGTAACCGTTGACACGGCAGCGACCCTCGATATTTACATCGTTCTATATTCGTTTATATTTACGGCAGTTCAACCGCCTTGATGAAAGAGAAGACTGCTGCATGTCCGCATCCACGATACAGCTCGATCACCTTTCAACCATGCTGAACAAAACCGGCAATCTCCGTCAACACCGACCACTGTCAGAAAACAATCTTCGAGAATTTTATGGCACCATCGCTTCCGACCGGATCCATCTCAGCAGGCAGGACTGGCAGGGTCATTGCGTGAGCACCCTGATCGGGCATCTGCCGAATCTAAAACCAGCTGTTAAAACCTCCCTATCGCGTTTCGTCGTGGGCAGATGGAACGCTCAGGCCGCCGGCAACACGGCCACGTTGAGCCTGAGCAGCCCGGACATGTCGGGACCGTCGGCCCGTCACGCAAAAGATGAGCGCTTGGCGGTGTCACAATTGGGAGAAGGCAGCGGCATCCCACCTCAGCGACCTTTCGTCTCCCCGGCAATGCCAGCGCTCCGCCGCGACTGGTTCGACCGCTTTACCGACTGGGTTGCCGCCCTCGTTTCACTATTTAAATAACCCGTGGAGGTATTTATGACCGAACACCCCCTGACAATCGAAAACCTGATGAAGATCACCCTGGACATTCAGACCGTCGAACCACCGGTTGCCGATCGCAGCAGTATACCGTTCGTTTTTATTTATGGCATCGGGTCTGCCGGCATCACCCCCTTTGAAAAAGCGCTGTATGGAAAGCTGGCGGGCGACCGGGTCAGACTGGACCTGACCGCCGGCACCCTTTGTGACTACATGGGCCATCTTAAACTTCCCTTGAGCAAACCATCCGGCATCTTGGCTCCTGTTTCGCTCGAGGTCACCGTGGTCGATGTGGTAAGGGCACAGGATCAGGAAGTGGTGAAGGCCATGGCGGCCGGTGGCAGCTGCAGCGACTGTGGATGCGGATGCGGCGGCCACTGATCGATAGCGTAACGCCAACCGGAAGGCAGCCGGACAAATGATCCGGCAGGCGTTAAGAGCGTGCGCCGAATGGCAATTCCGCGGCGCCCGAGACCGTCTGTCAAATTCATCAGGTTAACGTCTATGGGCTTGATTTGTTTTCGGGAACCCCTTATACCTACTGATGTTTATGATGAAAATAACAAACACACCCGTATAGCGCCCGGAGACCTTCATGTATCGTGACAACTATATCACTGCCCTGCGAACCGAACTGCTGGAGATGGTTTCCGAGCAACTGACACCGGTGGCCATGCGCTACGGCTACAGCGAAGTGCCCCTGGAAACCAATATAAAATGGCGCCCCCAGGTTCTGGTTCTGGGCAACTACTCGTCGGGGAAATCCACCCTGATCAATGAATTTTTGGGAACGACCGTCCAAGGTACCGGACAGGCGCCCACGGACGATTCCTTTACCGTTCTTACATATGCCGAGAGTGAACCGGAGGGTGCACCGGTTCGGGTCACCGATCAGCGGGATGGTAAATTTTTGCTCAACGATCCCGAATATCCCTTCGAGACCATGAAGAAACACGGCCAGCGGTTCGCCTCCCATTTCAAGCTCAAGAAGGTCAATTCCCCGTTTCTAAAAAACCTGGCCATCATCGACACACCCGGCATGCTCGACAGCATTACCGAAAGGGACCGGGGATACAACTATCAGGACGTCATTGGCGATCTGGCCCAGATTGCCGACCTGGTGCTGGTGCTGTTCGATCCCCACAAGGCAGGTACCGTCAGGGAGGCCCATACCAGCCTGCGGGATACCCTTCCGGCCAAGACATTCGAGGACCGGGTGTTATACGTGCTCAACCGCATCGACGAATGCGCATCCATGACTGACCTGCTGCGCGTATATGGAACCTTGTGTTGGAATCTGTCGCAGATAACCGGACGCAAGGACATCCCCATGATCCATCTGACCTATTCACCGTCTGCCACGGAAAAATCGGGTCGTTCCGAAGATCCTCAGGCCACCTACCTTGACTATCTGGAAAACCAGCGCGAGGAGCTGAAAAAAGCGGTGCTTCAGGCGCCCTGCCACCGGCTGGACAACCTGGCCTCCTTCGTGGAAACGCATGGTGAAAGGCTTTGCCATTTCCTCGAGGGTATGATCAGCTATCGCAAGAAAGCGCGGTTGTTCCGAGTGAAGGCTTTTTTCACCGGATTGGCGGTTTCGCTGATAGGTGGCGTTGCCGGCGGGTTGGGTCTCATGAGCCTGCCGCCATTTGCCGGCCTGGACCCGGTGCTCCAGATCACCGGCGCAGGTTTGCTGAGCGGCGTCATCCTCATTTTCTGGCTCGCCATCGCCCAAAAATACCTTTACTCCCGCTTTCTGAAAAAATGGTTGCGGCAACTGGACGATCTGACCCCGCTTCCCAACCAGACCCGTCGTGACAGCTGGGCCTCCATACGCGACCTGCTCTATGTCAATCTGAAAAACAGCAACGGTCGGTTTTCACTTTCGCAGGTATTGGCTGAACATGCCACGGTAAAACAGATCCACGACAGGGGATCCCGCGAAATCCGCGAGGCACTGAAAGAATTGGCCGGAATTGGGATGGATAACAACGCCTGGGAAGAAAAAGGCGCAGGACCGGTTCCCTATTGGGCCAATACCGAAGCGACCCCGGGTGATCGTTAGCACTTTATGCGAACAGGTGATCGGCTATTTTTGGCATTGAGCATGCCGATCGCCTTCACCATGAACGAATCATTCGATTTCGTCTGATCAAGATGCCGATCCTATCTCTCGAGGGAGCCCACCATGACTGAAGCAACCAGTCTCCCGGTCATTCCCGATTCACGCAGAGACGATCTACACCAGCTAGAAAATAGTCGGCAAAGCCAGTTGAACCTGTTCATGGCAGGAAACCAGTTCATGGTCATGCAGGAACTGGTGTCGGCGTTCAAGCAGCTGTATCCCGAGATCCGCCATATCTACTATCAGACGCTGCCTCCAGGGATTCAGCTCAAGCAGATTCTTGCCGGTGGCGCCATTTTTCGTGGTCAACGCATCGATGCAGCGGCGGACATCTATACATCGGTGAGTGAAAAAGCCATGGAACGGCTGGCCGACGCCCAAAAAATAGTACCGGGCAGCCACCGCCTGTATCTTCACAACCGACTGACGCTGCTCGTGCCGACCGCCAACCCGGCATCAATCGCTACGGTATCAGACCTGGGCGGCGAATCTGTTCGCATCTCTCAACCGGATCCGGCCCACGAAGATATCGCCCACCACATCATGAAGATGTACCGTGATGCGGGTGGAGACGCATTGGTGCAGCGGATCATGGAGGAAAAGCGGGCCGAGGGCACGACCATCATGACTGTGGTGCATCATCGTGAAACACCGTTGCGATTACAGAAAGGAACCGTTGACGTCGGACCCGTCTGGGCCACGGAAGCCGTGCACGCCCGGCTTCGCAAGCTGCCCGTCAGCGTCATCGAACCCGGACCCGACCTGGACCAGCGGAAATGCATCAATTACTATATCTGTAGATTGAAACAGTCTCCCAATCCGCAACATGCAAAAAAATTTTTAGCCTTCATCGCTTCCGATCGTGCACGCACAATCTATGAAAAACACGGGTTCATCAACCCGGGAGGTGAAACCGGCAAGCATTTGTCAGGAGGTCTGAATGAATAAATCCCGCCTGGGCCCTGAAGCCCTTATGTTTCCAACTCCGTCTGTTCTTGTCGGTGCCATGGTGGACGGTCGTGCCAACTTCATGACCGCCGCCTGGTGCGGTATCGCTTCGTCAAAACCACCGGCCATTTCCGTGGCCATCCGCGCCGAGCGCCACACGCTTAAAGGCATCCGCGAAAACGCTGAATTTTCCATCAACATACCATCTGCCAGTCTGGTTGAGCAGGTGGATTTCTGCGGCATCTATTCGGGTCGCAAGGTCGACAAATCGACGGTTTTCGATCTGTTCGCCGGCGATCTGAAGTATACCCCCCTGGTGGCATCATGCCCGATTAACCTGGAGTGCCGACTGCGCCACACACTGGATTTAGGTGCCCACACCTTAATCGTGGGAGAAGTGATTCAGACCCATGTCGATGAAAACTGCCTGGCCGACGGCAAGCCCGACGCCACCCAGGTGGACCCGCTGATCTACTCCATGGGAACCGGAAATTATCATCGATTGGGTGAAGTCGTGGGTATGGCGTTTTCAATCGGCAAGAAAAAAAAGGAAGGTAAAACATGAACAATTTTCACCCGGAACAAGCCTTATGTGAAACCCGCAGGGAGTTTGGTGAGCACGGCGGCGTAACCCCATCCATATCCCGTTCATCAACCTTCACCGTGATGGACCCGGAAACCATGCCGGAGATTTTCGGCGGCATTCGCGGCCCGGAGCAAGGGGGCTGCTTTCTCTACAGCCGGCATTTCAACCCCACGGTGGACACCCTGGCCCGCTATCTGGCAGCCATGGAGGGCACCGAATTTGCCGTATGCACCGCCAGCGGCATGTCCGCCATTTCATGCACCCTGCTCCAGCTCTGCAAAAGCGGTGATCATATCGTATCCAGCAATACCATCTATGGCGGAACCCACGCCCTGCTGAATGAATTGCTGCCACAATTCGGCATCACCACCACATTTGTGAGTCCAGCGGACACAGCCGCTTTTGAACGGGCGATCACCCCGAAAACCCGCGTGCTCTATACAGAGACCTTAGGCAACCCGACGTTGAAAGTGGCCGATATCCGTGCACTGTCCAAACTGGCCGATGACCATGGTCTCTCCCTGGTCGTCGACAACACATTCACCCCGATGATGATCTCCCCGGCCCGTTTAGGAGCGGACGTGGTGGTCTACTCCATGACCAAGTACATCAACGGTGCCAGCGATCTGGTGGCCGGCGCCATCTGCACCACCAAGGCGATGGTCCACCAACTCATGGACCTGCATACCGGTCGGGTCATGCTGCTGGGGCCCACCATGGATCCACGCATGGCCTACGATATCATCCAGCGCCTGCCTCATCTGGCTCTGCGCATGCGCGAACACTCCCGTCGGGCCCTGGCCATCTGCCGCCGGCTGGAAGAACTGGGTGTACCGGTGGTCTATCCGGGTCTGGATTCCTTTGCCCAGCAAAGCCTGGTCACGAGTCTGATCAACACGGGTTACGGCTATGGCGGCATGTTTACCATCGACTGCGGCACCCGCGATCGGGCTGACGACCTGCTGGATGAACTCCAGAACAAGGAGGATTTCGGCTACATCGCCGTCTCTTTGGGATACTTCGATACGCTGATGTCCTGTTCCGGGGCGAGTACCTCGTCGGAAATCAGCCGTGAGGAGCAAGAAAAAATGGGACTTTCACCGGGATTGATTCGCCTTTCCATCGGTTACACGGGCAGTCTGGAAAAGCGCATCGAGCAGATGGAACGGGCGGTCAGGACAGTGGGGTTGGTCAAGGGATAAGCGGATTTGGAAGCATCATTGACAGTAAACGGGACTTTAACATCCGATGATATGCGGGAAGCGGCGATCGCCTTGATTCAGGGTGAGTCGACATTGACGCTGGCCACGGCCGGTGAATCCGGGCCGTGGTCGGCGCCGGTGTACTATGTATACGCCAACAGGGGTTTCTACTTTTTTTCCTCACCCCAAAGCCGCCATATTACAGAGGCCATGGTTTCGGGAAAGGCGGCTGCATCGCTGTTCCGCGCGGCGGATTCATGGCAGGCCATTCGCGGCATTCAGATGCAGGGGACGCTGGAACGGGTTCACTCCGTGGCATGGTCGATCAAAGTGATTGCCATGTATCTGAAGCGATTTAGCTTTGCCAGGGAATTCTTTCCAGAAAACCCGTCACCAGACCTGGAAGCCTTTTTTTCACGCTTCAAGGCACACCTCTATACGTTTAGGCCAACCGCTTTCTATTACATCGACAACCGCTTCGGGCTTGGCACCCGACAGCGGATCGACTGGTAAAGCAGACCGCCTGTGCGAAACGTCGAAACACTGACGGGGTTCACTTCTGCTGCATCATGCAGCTGGTCGGCAGCCAATATGGCGGCATGGTAAACGACCGCCGCCACTCGCTGGCGCGGGGGGCGGCGGTGTTGGTTTCTGGATGTGCCAAACAGCCCGGCCGGTCTCAGGTAAAAAAGGCGCGCCATGGCTTCAATGAGGTTTGCTATTTCTTGACCTGTGAATGGTAGGCGTTGACTTTCTGATTATAGGCCTCGAGTTTTTCTTCATAGCTGGCAATTTTGGCATTCAAGGCCTCCACCTGATCAGCATAGGCAACCTTTTCCTCATTGGTCGCCCCTTGTGGCGGTGCCTTGGCCTCGAGTACCGACCGTTCGGCCTCGAGCGCATCGAAGGTGGTTTTCAAATCCGCATGCATTTGATCCATCTCTTGCTTTTTTTGCGAATTTCGCCCTTGCCAGGTAGCTCCGGATGACCCGGTCTCTGGTTCCGTTGCTGCTGTGGACCGGCTCGACGTTTCATTGACGGTTAGGCCAGTTGTCTTTTGAACCGGTTGGCTTTCGACCGATTGGTGCGTTTTTACATCCGGCCGCTGGTCCGGCGGAACACTGGCCAGATTATCGGTGAAGCGCAACACCCCGTTCTGGTCGGTATATTGATAATACTCGCCCAACGCCGGACTCACCCAAAAGACAACCATGCCTGCCAAGAGAAGATTCCTGATCAACATCCACATGTTCACCACCCTGGTCAATGGGGTTCGTTGGAAACAACTTCAATTACCACTACCTCTCCGGCCTTGTTGAGCCTCACCCCCACTTGGGCCCATTTGGCAATTCCGTGGACACTTACCGTGGACGCGAGGATCAGTTGCCGGTCAGCAATCGTAATTTGATTGCCATCGATCGCATTCAACGTTCCGACCACATCAAAAACGTCCTGGGGGCGAAGGGTGGCATCAGGGGCGCTCGATTCAAGAGGTTTGATCTGGCGAATGGCCACGTTCGCCGTGCGGCCGTTATGCTTCTGGATGCCCTTGTCGGCAGCCATACCGGCCGTTGCTAACCATCCCCCTGCGATCAGTATTCCGATCAGCCATCCCGCGACTGTTTTTTTGCGCTTGCATGTGAAAGCCATGTGCCTGTCTCCTTTATGCTTGGTGCCTCATTTCACCTGCGAAGGTTTATTGTCCAATTACCCGCCAGAAAAACATTCCCGATCGGATCACTTCAAGGGGTGCGCTCTCGTGCCCGCCTTCAGAATCCGGAAGATACAGCGTGTTGCCGACTTCGAGAGGGGTAAATATGGTCAACGGTTTTTCCTGTCTGGACGGTAGAATCTGGTTGCCCATCGGCCCCAAAATCGTATCGATGTCCGTTATTTTGTTGTCCTTATTCACGTCGAACTGAGGCGAGTAGGGTCGACCGCCCGTGCAGGCGTTGACAATGTTGATGTAGGACGTTCCACCCGATTCACAGGGAGAGGACGATGGATTCGTCGATATCAGGATCACATGTCCCCCTCGCAGCAAGGGATTATTGATCATGCGTTCACCAGCTACGGGCATGTTCCAATACCATCCCACATGGGTGCCGCTGTTGGCCGTGTCATCATACCAATCCGCCGGCTTGTCACTGAGGGCGCCGAATTCAAGGCCGGCGTTTAATACATCGAACGTCTGGTGCAGCAGGGTGATGCCGCTGGGCATATTCGACAGAGAGTCGCTGGCGGGATCAAAAGTCCCCAGGTAGCTACTTCGGGCCACGGTCAGCCCGTCCGCGTCTTCAATGAGCGGCCCCCGGTCCCATATGCCATAGAAGGACTGTTCGGGAACGTTGGTAAAATCGTCAACGTTGAGGTATTGGCCGGTTCCGAAGATCACCATCAGTCCGCGAACGTCTCCGTCTGATGCACAATCCAGCATCACTTCGGGCGGGGTGGTGATGGGCTGGATATCCCCATTGAAATTTCTTACGCTGACCAGCGGTTGGGGGGTAGCGCCGTCCAGGTAAGCAAATGACCAGTCACTGGTGCTTGCCCCCCGCAGGTCAAACTTCCACATGTTGCCCTTCAGATCGCCGGCAAAGACGTAATCTACGAGGCCGTCAAGCTCGACGTCCACCGCTGCCGGTGTGGCCAGCCCGTTACAGCCGGTAACCCCGGTATCAAACTTCCTGATTACCGCGCCGGTCACCGGATCCAGAACATACAGAACGGCGGAGCCATTCTCGCTGCCATACCCGTTGCTGAAAATCACCACACTACCGTATGCTTCCGACTCCACGATGAAAGCACGGGTGAAGGTGTACCCCAGATCTAAATCATTGGCGGCCGAAGCCGAGTATTCCCAGAGGACGTCGGCCGCATCCATTGTACCCGGGTTGGTCACATCCAGGGCAAAGTAGCCTTTACCGCCTTTGCCCAGTCCGCAGACCAGTATGTCCCGGCTGTTGTTGACCACTGCCGCCGTTGCCGTACCGTCCACATAGAATTTGTGGCTGTAACTCGGGTCGGCCAGTTCGGCGAGGTGACCATATACCAGGTTGGGCACATAGGCGAACAACTCCGCACCCGTGGCGGCATCGAGGCCGTGAAGCATGCCGTCGTTGGCGCCGATGTAAACCATGCCCTTGAAGTAAACCGGTGCCGAATGTACGAAATCCCCCAAGGGATGGTTGCGATTACGCAGGGTGCCGCCAGAGGCGACGCTGTTGGATGCATCACCGCGGATAAAATTGACAATCTGGTCGGCGGTGCCCAGCCCACTGGCCTCGAGCTGACTGACCTGGGCGGCGCTCAGGCTGCCGGCATTAAAAGCGATGCCTGCGGTACCATCGTAGGAAAGGATATTGCGAAGGTCCCAGGCCGGCACTGAATTGCTGGCCTGCCATACGGGAGTCTCCACATTGCCGGTGGTCAGGTTTATCGGCAGGGCTGAAACCTCGCCCCACCAGTTGGCCGAGTTGTAGGTCCCCTGGTAGATCACCGCGCCTACCTGGCGCTGGATCGAGTTGGTGGCCAGGGCCGCCGCCGAACCCAGCCGGCTGTCGATGTCTTTGCCTAGTGCCTCGAGAGCGGCAACCAGTTCCTCGTTGTTGTTGGCGGCGATGAACTGGCCACGCCCGTTGATAGCCGCATGGAACATGTCGTCAATTTTTCCGGAATCCGAACCGGTGCCCGGCCAGGGATCGGGACAGGCGCCCGTGGGGCATTTTGCATAGAGCGCGGTATCCAGGCTGCCGGTGACCCCGAAGGCGATCGTATAGGTCACCATGTGCTGGTGGTTGGCCGGATCGACCTGGGTGACGGCGACGTTGTTGGCCAGGGAGGTGTTGAGATCCCTCTCGAAGTAGTACATGGCCACATCCGCCAGGGTATTGCTGTTGCCATCGGCAAAGGGAGGGCCGTCAAACGCCGTATTGTTGTCGCTGTCGGCGTCGCCGATCCCCGGATCGGGGCCGTTGTAGAACCCATCGGTGAAGATGATGGTGAAGGCCTGCTGGCAGGTGCCGCCCTTGTCGGCATTGAAAAAGGGGTAGGTCGCGCTGCTGGTGTAGCTCGAGAAGGTGCTCGGTTTCAGATAGGCGCCCTGGAAAAACCGGCCGGCATTTTTGAGTCCGTTGCGCAGGGGCGTGCCTTGTGCACTGATAGTCAGGCCGTACAGGGTTGTCAGCAGAGACGCGGAGTCATCGTAGAGCACGTTGTCCAGCGTCACCCGGACCGGCAGGACGCGTTGAGCCAGTTTTCCATTGATGGAGATGAGGCCGACATAGACGCCGTCCATGGTGTTGATCGATTTGGCGATGGCGTTAATGGCCGTCAGCTCGCGCCGCCGATAAAAGGAGTACCAGTTGGCAAAGTTCTGGGCTTCCTCGGCGTAGGTCCGGCCGGTCACGATGCCGGCGGCCGCCGCATCCGCATCGGTCAGTCGCGTCAGTTTGGCGGTGGTGACGACTTCGCGGTTGTCGGTCGCACTGGCCAGATTGACCCGGTAGTATTCGAACGCACCGTTTAACAGGTTGACCAGGTAGGTGCCGCTTGTATTCCGGACATAGTAGTGACGCCGCGCGATATCGCTGATGGGGTTGTTTGCGGGCTCAAACTTGACGGCATCGGCGCACACCTGGCTTGCACCGCCGGGCTCGGAGATGCTGACCACACCGATTCCCGTCGAAAAGGTGACATTGCTGGCAATCGGCATCCATGTGTCGAAGTTCAACTGCTGGTTGACACCGGTGTCCGCCACTTGGGTCGTATCGTCATAGGTTAGATAATGCACATCGGTGAGCCGCGACGTACCGCCATTCAACCAGCGGGCGTACACGTCGTAGGTAGTCGACGGATCCAGGTTATCGGCTGTCCAGGTGGCGGTGACCGTCGCTTGGGCGCCGCTGCTGTACAGGTAATTGTTATACTGCCCCCCGGTACCATTGGCCCAACCGGCGGATGCCACAAATCCGGTTGCATCGCTGTTATCGACAATCACGCCAAAGTCCATCCATTCATGCCACAGGGCCGTCATGTCCAGTGTGTTGACGGCGTTATTGGGATGGGAGCGGGGGTTGTCGACGTCGGCATTGCCGAAGGTGGGCCAGGGCGTGTATTCAGTCACGGGGTTGTAATACATTCCGTTGTACCCGGACCACTGGGACATCCAGATCATGCGGTCGGCGGTGTTGTCTTCGAGGTTGGGCGCGTTGTAGACATCATCGCCGGCATTGGAAAAAACATAGTAATATCCCTTGAACAGGCCGTCGGACTCTCCTGGTGATCCCGGCGGCGTCATAAAGGACCAGTCCATGCTGCCCGAGTCATCCAGGACAAACATGATCAGCCCCGGAGCCGACTGCTCCAGCGCGTCAAGGGGGATATCGGCCAGGTCGATGCATGATGCCGCATTGACGCTGCTGCCGGCTGTCAGCACGGCCAGACAGGCGCCCATGACCAGAATGAACCCTTTCAGCCCACGCCATTTATCGCTGTTGATTATCGATGGTTTCATACCTGACCTGCCTTTCGATATTGTGTGGGTTTACCGGTGTGCGTACGCGGTTTGATCGCACCGGCGCTTCCGGTAAACGAATAACTACCATTGTCGCCTGAGGCCGAGTTCCATGCGCAGCATGCCGTTGCCGTTATCTGCGCCGCCCCCGTCTGTGGAGACATATTCTCCGAGAACCCGGCCGGTATGCCAGACGGCCCCCCCGCCCATCACCAGGCTCGAACTGCCCCCGGTAGCGAAGATCCACGGCGCCCAGCCCACAACGGCATAACGCAGCACCCCATTGGCTGCCTCGCCCCGGTTGGCAAGGGTTAGCAGGTTGCCACCTGCATCAGCAGCGATGGAATTGTTGGCATTCAGCATCGTGCTGACATCACCCCGGTTGTACCAGGCGCCGGTGGTCCAGGCGTCGGCGCGGTTGTTGATCCAGTCCGTATTGGAGATGTCCGGGTCGAAGTTAGCCGGGTTGTTATCGGGGATCTGCATGAATCGCTGCAACCCTTCCAGGAGGGCCGACTCCACCAGATTGATGTTCTCTTTGTGAATGCCGACATTGCGGATGATAAAATTCTCGGTAACCACCGTGTCGGAGGAAGCAATGGCGATCACCATCATAATTGCCATGATCATCAGGGCCAGGACCATCACTGACCCCCTGTCGTTGGCGATGGGTGAGGGCGCACGACCCAGCAGATCGCTGGCAGCCGGCCTCGATGGTGTTCTATGCATGGTTGGACAAATCATTTTTGAAATCCTCGTGGATTGACGGTTCAAAACGCGTACGTTCGTTCTCTGGTGTCGACTTCAAGGAGGAAGAAACGTGCCTCCCCACACCACCTTGAAAAATTCCACCCGGGCCAGGGGTGCCAGCGGGTTGCCGCCCGGCCGGATGGCAACCAGCTCAATCCGTTTGGAAACCGTGTAATTGCCGGCCGGCGCACCGGGACCCGGCAGCGCCGCCTGGTTCTGCGGCGCGAAGGGTTCGTTGTCAGATACCTGCCATTGAAAAGTATAGCGTCCGTCCGGAGAATTCTGCGCATGAACCCCGGCTGTCAGGTCTGGAGAAAAATTCACGGGTGGGTAATCCACGTAGAACGGCAGCTGCTTGAGCCGTTCTGCCTGCTCCGCGAGCAGCGTCCAGGCTTCTGTTTTCCGGGTCACATCCCCGGTCCTCATCAGGGCGCGGGTCTGAAGCGCGCCCATGGCCATCAGGCCGATGGAAAAAATGGCGATGGCGACCAGCACTTCGATGAGCGTGAACCCGGCGGCATTGGAAACAAAACGTGTTCGTGCCATATCGATTGAACTCCTTTGAATCTGCCCGCTGAGGTTATACACCTAAATTGCGGCAAACGACGGTGGTGGTCAGCAGCAGTCGCCGAAACGAATCGCCTGCGGGAGGGTCAAAAATCTGATCTCCCCGCTGGTTGAAGTAGACCGTATTGTCATCCGTCGTCTTCATGAATCCTGGCGCCGCCCGCCCGGCTCGGGCCACGATGGTGATCTCGATGCTGCGGATATCACCCAGCCTGTTGGCGGCAACGGGAGACGGAATCACGAGGGGCGGATTGTTGCCATCCAGATAAACGAAGTTCACCGCGTCCACGTTGCGCGCCAGGGGCTGAAGGCCGGCCCCATCCAAGCGGTCCCGCCCCAAATTCCCGTTGGCGTTGACGGCATAACGGATCTGTTCATTGGGGCCATCGAGCAGGCCGTCAGGCCGGAACGTGTTACCAGCGGAATCGCCGATGTCCATGGTAAAGGTCAGATCGTTGGCCGTAGCATTCACGATCCCTGCCGTATCGGTATTGTTGGGATCGCAGCCGGCTGTACTGAGCTCTTGGACAATGATCTCGAGGGCCGCACGGGCCGTCGTGTTCATGTCCGTGAGCGCCTCCTGGGTGTTTTTGGTGCCCACCTGGATCTGGTAGGCGGAAATCACCCCCAACATGAGGATGGATCCGATGACCATGGCAACCATCAGTTCGATGAGTGTGAATCCAAATTGGTCTGAGCGTCTCATTGATTGATGTTCCTCCTGGGTGACGGCCGTTATTGGACTTGTGAGCTGCCGTCAATACTAACGGTAATGTTGAAGGCGAGCCCGTTGGGTCCAGTGACGGTCACCGTGCCGGGATTGGGCACACCCGCGTTGAATGCCAGTCCGCGATTGTTAAAATTGAGCACATCACCTGCAAACGTCGACGCCAAGGTTATCCCGGGAGGCAGCTGGAACACCTGGGGGGGAAGCGCTACCAGTGCGCCGCCGACGCGATTTCTCCGGACCGTCGAAAATGCATTGGCGCCGTCAACGAAAACGACGTCGGCCGGTAGATTGCTCCTGATCGCAAACATGCGCGTCAATTCCATATTGGCCTTGACATTACGCACGGCTGAATTGAACTGGGCGTTCCTACGCCATGAAATGGCATTGGGTATGGCTATCGCTGCCAAGATACTGAAAATCGCAATGGCCACCAACAATTCCATCAGTGAAAACCCTGCCCGATTCTTCATCTTGAACATCTTTCTCGTTTGAATTGGCGAACATCCGATGTCCATACGGCATTCATCTAATTTAGACCTGGAATGTTCCTGCATGTTATCTCCCCTGTTCGGCATTCATGCTATATGCAAACAAGTTTTATGCCACACTGAATCCAAATTTCAAAAAAAACACTGCCTATATCATCTACCTTGTTTTGCTCGATAAATTTTCAATCCAATGCGTTTTCGATATCTGAAAAAATAATCGCGACAACCGCAACCATTAAAAATTTTAAAACATGATCCTTCAGCTATTAAAAACTTTTATAGCTCGATCGTTTGGATAGCGCCGGTTCAGCGCCGGCTTGGGTTACGGAGACCCAAACGGGTGAATAAGGGGCCGGGTTTTCGTGATAAAGGCAGGGGAATCGTTCAGGCGGGTTTACCTGGCAGTGCATCAGCGAGTGTCTTGAAAAAGAGTTCCTCATCCGTGGCCAGTTTAATGGTTACGTCGACGACCATCACCGGCACTGGCCATTGTCTACCGTTTTCGATTTTTACATAATCCTTTAGCGTGGTAGCCAGCACGTCGGCTTTTTTTTCCAAGGCCGCCGCGGAGATCCGCTCTAAATCGTCGCGATCATAACGATGATGGTCTGCAAAAGAAAATGCACGGACAAGCTTGCAGCCTGCCTTCGCCAATGAGTCGAAGAACTGGGCGTTGTCCGACAGCCCCGCAAAAGCGACGGTTCTTTTTCCTTTGAGGGTTTGGATATCCAATGTATCACCTGTCAATCGGCTACCTGTTTGATCGGTCTTTCTGATGATCAGATGGTGGGTGGTGAAAAAAACCGGTTGCAGGCTTGATAATCGACGACGGATGGGGGGCGTGAGGGCCTGTTCGCTGCGGGTATAGACCACCGCATGCGCCCGACGAACTGCCGAAAGCGGCTCACGCAGCATCCCTCGAGGAAGGATGTGTCCGTTGCCAAATGGCTTCCGATGGTCCAGAAGGAGCAGGTCAAGGTCCCTTTTTAAATGCAGGTGCTGAAAGGCGTCATCGAGTACGATCACATCCGGTTTGAATCGCTTCACGGCCATCATGCCGGCTTCGTATCGTCGCTGGCCCACCACCACTGGAATGCCCGTCAAGATCCCGGCCATCAGGTAAGGTTCATCCCCGGCGTCTGAAGGGTCCTTGAAGATCGTCCGGCCATCGCTGACAACCCCCCCTGATTTTTCCATCCGCCCGCGGTATCCCCTGCTCAGCACCACCACGCGGAAACCCATATCCCGGATCATCCGCGCAACCAGAATCGTCGTGGGCGTTTTGCCTGTTCCGCCGGCGCTGAGGTTGCCGATGGACACCACGCGGCAGGGAAGGGTTTTGGATGGGAGCACACCCGTTTCATACAGGCGCGCACGCAGGATCATGAGGCCGCCGTAGACAGCCGAGATAACCGATAACACGGTTTCAATGGAGAATAACGGCGCGTTCCCCCCTCCCTTGGCAGCCAGTTCAATTCGGTTCCTGATCCGTTCAAATTGGTGTGTTAATCGGGTCATTGATCCATTCTGTCGGCGGGTGCGTCGATGACCGCAAGCGTGCGTGACACAGCCCCTTTGTGCTTGGCAAACACCCCATAGGCGCAACGGCCCACACGACGGCTGTCTGCCCGGTTTTCGATCAGATGGACAACCCTTGCGGCGAGCTGATCGGCAGTGTGAACACGGATGGCGCCGCCGGACTTTTCAAGGATCTGGCAGATCCAGCGAAAATCATCGGTGTGGGGGCCGAAAAGAATCGGCTTTACCACAGAAGCCGGCTCCAATGGGTTGTGGCCGCCCGCGCGTACCAGACTGCCGCCCACAAATGCAAGGTCTGCCAGCGCATACAGGCTGCGAAGCATCCCGATGCGGTCGATCACCACCACACTGGACGGTGTGGGCTGCCTTTCCATCTGCGCCAGGGTCACGGCATCGTATCCTGCCCGCTTGAAAATCCGGCACACGGCATCGGCCCGGTCCGGGTCCCTTGGCACGACAATCAGCACGGTGTGGATGCCTGTCGCACGCACCTTGTGATAGGCGGTCGAAAGCATCTCCTCCTCCCCCTCATGGGTACTGCCGGCCACCCAGATGGGCGGGTCCGCAGAGAGGTTGAATATCTTTGTATATTGTTTACGTTCGGCAGTCGACATTTTAACGGGGGCCTGATCGAATTTTATATTGCCCACCGTCACCAATTGATCGTCAGGAACGCCTATCGCCCGGAATCGCAGCCGATCGGATTCGGTCTGCACACAGATCCGGCTAAACACCGACAGCAGCGGCGCCATCAGTAAACGGACACGCTTATAGCCGCGAAAGGTTCGGTCAGAAAGCCGGGCGTTTACCAGATAGACGGGGATCCTGCGCTTTTTTAACCGGTGGAGGAAGTTCGGCCAGACGTCTGTTTCCACGATCACCACACGGCGTGGTTTGATGACACGCAGCGCCCGGTTCACCGAAAAGAGGGTGTCATAGGGAAAATGTCTGATCGCGCACACATGCGGCGCTATCAAACGGGTGGCCATTTCAAAACCGGTGAGGGTGGACGACGTAAAGGCCAGTGACCGGGCGCCGTGCTTGAGGGCCAGCGCTTTTACCAGGGGCTCTGCCGACAACACCTCGCCCACCGAAAGGGCATGGATCCAAATTTTACGCCGCTGGTTTTCGCTGCTGGGAAGGGCCTCCATGAACAATCTTTCAATGAAGGTGCGACGACGCTTTTTGCGGGTCCACACCAAGGGGAGCCATACCGGCCACATCAGAAAAATGGCTAAGCCCATTACTAGATTATAAACGTATACCAATAGGAACCTCTGTCGTCGTTAAATCACCGCCGGCTGGCCAGCTGTTTTTGAACCCTCCCCGCGGCAAGCCGGGGGGAATGTGCTTGCTATCTCGGTTCAATTGGCCATGAGTATCAAAAATCCGGCAAAACTGAAAAAAACCAGATTGGCCAACCATGCCGCAATCACGGGGGGCATCATCTCCGCATAACCCAGCGAAAGGCAAAAACTGTTGAAAATCCAATAGAGAAAGGCGATTCCCAATCCATAGGTAATGCTCACCGGCATCCCTTCGCGCATTTTTCCCCGCAGGGCGAGACCGGCGCCGAGCACGCTGAGGAAGATGCAGACAAACGGAGCGGCAATTTTGCTGTGATAGTCTACCCGGTAACGGGTGGCGGCATACCCCTCCCTCTCCACTTTATGGATGTACCTTCCCAGTTCGGCCAATCCCATTTCATCGGATTGTTTGGCCGCCTGGGACAGGTCATCGGGGTTTAGATCGATGTCGGCCGCAATCCTGTCGCGTAGCTTGACTTGTTGGTCGCTGCTGTCTGTTTCAAAAACCTGTTGAACGGCATCGTCGAGCTGCCACCGACCGTTTTCAAACACGCCAGCTACGGCATCGACCCTCTCTACCAGCCGGAAGTTGTCGTCAAAGGTATGGATCGTGATGCCGGTAACGCGTTTTTCTTCGGGCGCATATTGTTTGATGTGGATGATCTGTCGGGCGGCTCGCATCCAGATATCATTAGTCTTGGACGCGTAGATGTTCTTTTTGCGGACCTCTTTGAGCCAGATCTGGTTGGCATTGACCATAAAGGCCGGCACCACCATTTCGGCAACCAGAAACAATCCCGCACAGAAAAACACGCCGAGTACCAGCGTCGGTTTGAGCAGTCGGTTCTTGCCGATGCCGCAGCTTTTAAGGGCGATGACTTCGTTGTTTTTGTTCATCAACCCCAAGGCGACCAGAATCGACAACAAAAACCCCACCGGTGCGATTTGGACAAAAATAAAGGGGAGCTTGTACAACAGGTAGACGACACAACGGGCGGCGGGGACACCGGCCTCCATGAAATTATCAATCTTTTCTATGAAATCGACCGCCACATAAATACTGAGCACCGCAACCAGCACGATCAAAAAGCTGGCAAGTATCTCCCTGGTGACGTAGCGGTAGAGAATCGTCATCTTCTTTCGACCCGTTTTACGATTCCTTCTAAAATCGGTGACAGCCAATTGATGCTGATCGTTTTTTCTTTCGCCGACATAACCAGCAGATATATGCCGAATCCCCCGAGAATCACGTTTGGCATCCACATGCCGACCACCGGCGGGTAGTTGCCGTTCTCTCCAAAAGCCGTTCCCACGGAAAGGAGAATATAATACAGCAGAAAAAAGAGAAGGCCCAGTCCGATACCGAATGCTTTTTTGGCATTGCGGGCCTGAATGCCTAATGGCACGGCCAGCAGTCCCATGGCCAGACAGGCCACGGGTATCGAAAATTTCTTGTAATATTGCAAAAGGGCGCCAAGGTATTTGGCTTTGTCGGCCTTGACCCGTTTCAAATAGGCCCGCAGATTGGACAGGGTCATTTCATCCGGAGCTTGACTGGCGATGCTTGTTGTCGAAAAGACATCCTTCAGATCCAACCGGATGTCGTATGTTTCAAAATTGATCGTGTGAGAAGAACGGTCGCGCATGTCCACCTGGCTGATCGTTCCGTCATACAGCCGCAGATAGTAAACCATTTCCTTGGGTTCGCCGAAAAGCCTCCCGCTTCGCGCAACGACCGTATTATTGCCCCCTGCAGTCCGGCTGTCTTCAATGAGCACATTATGCAGTTCACCGCTTTGCAGATCTATCTTGTTGACGTAAAGCATGATCTGCTTGAAATTATCGTTGAATGTCCGCTCTTTCAAACTGAGGTTCAGGTTGGCAGTGGCCACATCGAAAAGCAGCGCCTTGAAGCGTTCGGCGCCCAGGGGAACACCAAAGATGGTCATGTACCCGGTGATCAGGGTTCCCGACAGGCTGAAAATCAGCACCGGCGTCAGCAAGCGGTAAATACTCACCCCCCCTGCTTTGAGAGCCATAATCTCGTTGTCGCTGGACATTCTCAGCAGTGCCATCAAGACCGCCATCATTGTGGACATGGGGATAATGTACTGGAGAAAATACGGCATGGTGTAAGCCAGCAGCAGAAATACCGGCACAATACCGACCTTGTGATTGACGATCATGTCCGTGATGTCGAGAATCTGTTTCATCAGAAAAATAAAAGAGAAAAAGGCCAGATTGATAAAAAACGGCGGCAGCATCTCCAGAAACAGATACCGATTGAGGATGGAAAAGGGATTGATCATCAGATATTTTCGCGGGGGGACGAGGTCCCGTTTTTCTCATGCAGGACAGCGTCATCTTCAGGGGCTTCATCCGACGCTACGTCTTCTTCATCCGAAGGGCCTCCACCTTCCAGTTCGTCGCCGTTATCTTGCATTGGAAATCTCCTTTTCATTAACGTTTACCGAAAATGGAACCCAAAACCCCCCGGATGATCTGCCTGCCGATCGTGCTGCCAATCGAACGCGCGGCACTTTTTATCATGGCTTCTCCGACAGTCTGTCGCTGGCGGTTGCCTGAAGGCTGGCTTCGTTGATCCTGACGCTGTTTTTTCTCTGCTTCCAGCGCTTTCAACCGTTGCGTCTCGGCTGTCCGGGCAGCTTCCGCACGTTGCCTGAGCATCTCGTAGGCAGACTGCCGGTCCAGAGAAGCATCATAGCGGCCACGGATGGGAGACCGCTGCATGACGGCCGCCCGCTCGTCATCAGAAATCGCACCGATGCGGCCCTCCGGCGGTGCGATCAGGGTTTGCTGAACCGGCTGGGGACGGCCGTCATCGCCCATCACGGACACGAGGGCTTCACCGATTCCCAGGGTAGTGACCACATCGGCGGTATGAAACAGTGGGTTGGGCACGAACGACGCAGCTACGGCCCGAATGCTCTTTTGATCCTTGGGCGTGAACGCCCGTAGGGCATGCTGAACCTTGAGTCCCAATTGACCCAGCACATTGTCCGGCAGATCCATGGGGTTCTGAGTGATGAAATAAACCCCGACACCCTTGGATCGGATCAGTCGGACCACCTGTTCGATTTTGTCCAGCAGCGGTTTCGGCGCTCCTGAAAAAAGCAGGTGCGCCTCGTCAAAAAAGAGCACCAGCTTCGGGGACGGCGGATCGCCCGCTTCGGGCAGCTGCTCGAACAGTTCTGACAGCAGCCAGAGCAAAAAGGCCGCATAAAGCCGCGGTGCATGGTGGATCAGCCGGCCGGCGTCGAAAAGGCTTACGACCCCGCGCCCTGAGAAATCCGTGTGCATCAGATCGGCCAATTGCAGGGCCGGTTCTCCGAAAAAGTGCTCGGCCCCCTGCTCTTCCAGCACCAACAGGCGCCTTTGAATGGCACCCAGACTGGCGGTGGTGATGTTTCCATATTCCGATTTCAGGGAACCGGCGTTATCGCCCATCCAGGCAAGCAGCGCCCGAAGGTCTTTCAGATCCAGAAGCAGCAGCCCCTGGTCGTCAGCCAGATCGAATCCGGCATAGAGCACCCCAGTCTGGGTATCGTTGAGTTCCAACAGGTTGCCTAACAGCAGCGGGCCCATTTCTGAAATGGTCGTTCGCACCGGGTGCCCGCTTTTCCCGTCCATATCCCAAAACAAGGTCGGACAAGGCTGCTGGCGGTATCCGGGCAAGGGAATGCTGGCCAGTCGTTCGTCGATCTTTGGATGGGGCGACCCTGCTGCGGCAATACCGGACAGGTCTCCCTTGATATCCACGGCAAATACCGGCGTGCCCATACGCGAAAATCCTTCGGCCAGGGTTTGCAGGGTAACCGTTTTCCCGGTGCCGGTGGCTCCGGCCACCAAACCGTGCCGGTTGCACATGCGGCCGGACTGGGCGATCAATGTATGGCGGGCAGCGCCGATGGTGAGCATGGCAGGTGTCATCATGGTCTCCAATATGGGGTATACGGTTAGCGCCACCACGCTGGCGGTTTGACGTTGGCTGCTAAAATTGGGATGCCGTCCAAATCGATGATCCGATTCTAAAGCATCCCGGCACAAAAGAAAATGGAAAAAATGTCAGGATAAAAGCCATTTGGCATGATGTCCGGGTTGTGATAGATTCCTGTGGATAAAAAAGGGAATCGACACACACCCCGGAAATTTACCACAGGAGAAGGCATTCATGGAAAACGACCAACCACCGGCAACGATACGGCCCGCTGATTCAACCGGTGGGCAAAGCGTAGTGGTCCGCCAAATGACCATCGACGACATTCCCGCCATCTACCATCTGGGAGAAAAGCTGTTTACCGCGCGCATCGCCCCCAATGCCCACCGAACCTGGGATGAATACGAGGTGGTGGGGTTTTTCCAGACCGATTGCGAGTTCTGCTTCGTGGCTGAGGATGAAAACCATGCGGTCATCGGTTTTGCCCTGGGCACGGTGATCGAAAAACACCATTCATGGACCTATGGTTATCTGATCTGGCTGGGGGTACGCCCCGATTACCAGAAAACCGGTATCGCCCAGCGGCTGTTCCGCCAACTCAAGCCCGCGATGATCGATGCCGGTGCGCGCATCATCATGGTGGACACCGATGCCGAGAATGCCGCATCCCTTCGGTTTTTTCGCAAAATGGGCTTCAACCATTCACGCCAGCATGTGTACCTGACCATGAACGTTGACGATGACCGCCGGCGTCTGGAAGAACGGCGCAAAGACCGGATCATCCGCTATACGGTCGATGACCATGAAGGAGAACGAGGCGACCATGGTTAAGCAGAAACTTCAAATCAACACGCGGCGCCTTCAACAGCTGTTGCGCAAAATGGTTAATGTCTACAGCCCGCCCGGCAAGGAAAACGACCTGGTGGACTTTATCTACAACTACCTCAAGCGCCATGGACTGCCGGTGGTGCGCCAGGCAGTCGATGAAGACCGGCACAACCTGATCGTGGAACCTGACGACGTGGAAGCGGAATTGGTGCTGGTTGGGCACCTGGACACGGTAGAAGCCTACGACCTGGAGTCGTATGAATACAGCCTGGACGGGGATACTGCCGCCGGGCTGGGCACGGCAGACATGAAAGGCGGTTGCGCAGCCATGATCGAGGCGTTTCTCACCCTGTGGGAAAACGGCCACACCAACCGGCCCGTTGCCCTGGCCCTTGTCGTCGGGGAGGAGGACTACGGTGACGGGGCCCAGCGCCTGGTCAGGGAATACGACTTTTCGGCGGCCATCGTGGGAGAACCCACCGACCTGCGCCCCTGCCTGAGCCATTACGGCTACCTGGAAATCCAGTTGACCACCCAGGGGCAGCGGGTTCACGCCAGCCTGGCGCCCCAGGCCAATAACGCCGCCACTGCCATGCTTCGACTGCTGCTGGCCTATATTCAACATTTCGACCAGGAACTTGCCGACGGGGTATACAACCTGCGGGATCTGACCAGCGCCCGGTCCGGTTTTGCGGCACCCGACAATTGCGAGGCCTGGATCGACCTTCACCTTCCCGCCTTGACCCACATGGGGCAGCTCACCTTTCAGTTGGAGGAACTACATACCAACTACCTGAAAACCAATGCCCAATGTGACGCCGCCATCCATTTCAATACGATCCACGCCGGCTATGAACTGCCCCAAAAGGGGCCGCTGGTGGATCTGCTGAAAACGGTATACGACCGGCATCATCTATCCTTTTCGCCCACCAGCTTTCCCAGCCACAGTGATGCCAACACCCTGTGGGCGGCTGGGATCAAGCCCATCCTCTTGGGGCCGGGGCAGCTTGAAAAGGCCCACACCGCCGAAGAATCGGTATCGCTGTCCCAGGTGAAACTGGCCGCCCAGATTTACATGGACCTGATCCTGAACTACGCCAAAGAGGGATAAAAAAAAGGATTAGCGGTGGGCGACGTAGTGGACGACAGCCTCGGCGGCGCGCTCGCCATCCACGGCACAAGAGACGATGCCGCCGGCATACCCGGCCCCCTCGCCGCAAGGAAAAAGCCCCCGGACCGACACATGCTGCAACGTCTGAGGGTCTCTGGGGATCCTGACCGGAGAGGAGGTGCGTGACTCCACCCCGACCACCACCGCATCGTTGGTGAGAAATCCCTTCATCGAGCGATCGAACACCTTGAAGGCCGTTTGGAGCCGCCGGCGGAGGTGATCAGGCAGCCACTGGTGCAAGGGCGAAGCCACCACACCCGGCGGATAGGAGCAAGCCGGCAAGCCGTCGGATGATCGGTTGTCAACAAAGTCGGCCAGGCGCTGGGCCGGAGCGATCACCCCGCCACCACCGTTGACAAAAGCCGACTGCTCAATAGCCCGCTGAAAGTCCAAACCGGCCAACGGGTAGGATGCTTCCAACCGGGGAATGTCGACAAGCCGGATCTCCACCACGATTCCGGCATTGGCGTAAGGGGAATTCCGTCTGGAAAAAGACATGCCGTTGACCACCAGGGCGTCATCCTGCGTGGACGCCGGCACGATGAACCCACCCGGGCACATGCAGAAGCTGTAAACGCCACGGCCGTCCACCTGCCGGGCAATGCTATAGTCAGCCGCCGGCAGATATCCACCCCGGGGTTGGCCATGGTATTGAATCCGGTCGATAAGCTTTTGGGGATGTTCCACCCGCACGCCCATGGCAAAGGGTTTGGCCTCCAGGGCGATCTTTTTGTCCATGAGCATCTCATAGACATCCCGGGCGCTGTGGCCGGTAGCCAGGATCACCGCCCGCCCCTCGATGCGATGACCATCGGCCAGGATCGCGCCTGTCGCCCGGCCGCCGGAAACCGACAACCCGACGACTTTCTGTTGAAAATGTATTTCACCGCCGTGGGCTTCGATGGTGGCCCGCATGGCCGAAACAATTCCCGGAAGACGGTTGGATCCAATGTGGGGGTGGGCATCGTAAAGAATGGATCCATCGGCGCCATGCTGATGAAACCGGTGGAGCACCCGACGGTGATCTCCCCTTTTCTTGGATCGCGTGTAAAGCTTGCCGTCGGAGAAAGTTCCTGCACCCCCCTCGCCGAAGGCGTAGTTGGATTCACTGTCCAATACCCCCCGCCGGTTCAGCGCTGCCACATCCCGCCGACGGGCCTTGACGGGCTTTCCCCGATCGACCACCACCGGCTTGAGGCCCAGTTCCACCAGTCGCAAAGCGGCAAACAGGCCCGCCGGTCCGGCGCCCACGACCACCACTGCTGGCGCGGACCCCACGTTCCGATAGGCGAAAACCGGGCGCTCCGACATCAGCGCTTCACCGTCGGCGTAGATACGAACACCCAGGTTGACCCGGATCGGACGGCGGCGGGCATCGACGGATCGACGGACGATCATGAACCGGTCGGTGGTAATCGCACGCCCGATCTTCCGCGCCAGGGCCCGTTGGATCCCTTCCGGATCCGCCGCATCCCGGGGAGACAATGACAATGAAACGTCCTCAGGCATCGGGCATCACGTCTTTTTCCGGCGTCGGTTGTGCTCGTAGCGCATCTGGAGCATTTCCACCATCAGGGCAAACCCCATGGGCAGGTATATGTAGGCCTTGGGCACATGTTTATGCAGGCCCTCCATGAAAATGGTGACCCCGATGGTGATCAGGAAGGACAATGCCAGAATTTTCAGGGCGGGATGGCGCAGGATGAAGTCACCGATGGGCCGGGCGAAGAAGAGAATGCCGACAAAGGAGAGCACCACTGCCGATACGATGATCCACAGCTGCTGGGTCAGGCCCACGGCCGTGATTACCGAATCGACTGAAAAGACGATGTCCAGCAGGACGATCTGGGTAATGATGGACACAAAGGTGCCGGAGGTCTGCTGGTCAGACCCATGCTCCGCATCTCGGAATTCGACGGTGTGATGGATCTCATGAACGGCTTTATACAGCAGGAACAATCCCCCCGCCAGCAGGATCAGGTCCCTGACCGAGAAATTGGCCACAACGGGCCGGGTCAGGCTGGCCAGGGCCACGACCACGGCCAACATGACGATGCGGGCCAGCATGGCCATGCTCAACCCCACGACACGGGCTTTTTGCCGCTGGTTCTCGGGCAATCGGCCCACAAAAATGGCGATCACCAAAACATTGTCCACGCCCAGCACAATTTCCAGCCCGATCAGCAGAGCCAGCAGTCCCAATGCATCTGCCATCGATCACCTCTTTTAACGGTTAGCCAGGGATCCAGACTGATTGGCGCAGTTGCCTATCGGGCCTCGAGGATGTCCAGCACCTCGGCACACTTTTGAGCTGCGCGGCTCACAATGGATTCTGCCTCCCGGGTGATGCGTGTCCTGAAGGTATCGTCCGTAATTTCGACCATATTGATCATCACGTTTTTATAGGCACCCCAAATCCCCGTTTCCAGGGCCCTGGCCCCCACCTCCACGTCTGATCTGGATGCCGGATTCCCGTATCGGGCCACTTCGCAAAGGGCATCCCAGGCGCCGTCGCCCAATTTCATGGTTGTCAGGGGAATGTCAATGGCCTTTTTGAGGCCAGCCTGCATGCATTCGGTCCGCTGTGCGCGCTCGGCATCGGTGTTGCGGGGCATGCGGAGGGCTTCCATGAAGTCGTTGAATGCCGTCGTATCCGCATCGATCATGGGAATCAGCCCTGCCGCCGCTTCGTGCAGCGGAGGAATGCTTTTTCTCATCTGGGCGTCCACCGATTCGAACTTGCGAACCCCGTAAGTAAGCTTGCCCACCATGGCCCCCAGCCCGGCTCCCATGGCCGCCATGGCGGCCGACACCGATCCCCCGCCCGGAGCCGACGAACGGGAAGCCACTTCTTCGATAAAGGCCCTCAGACTCATGCCGGCGAGCGGCTCATCTTTTTCTTCAGCCACCCGGTACTCGATGATTTTTTCTTTAGGATCGAACGGCGCCACGCTGTTGAGCCCCAACCGTTCCACCGCCAGCCGGACTTTTTGATCCTCGTCGAGGATAAACAGGTTTTCCTTCTCCATGTAGTAGTCGGCAGCCATGATAATCGATGCCAGGGGGATCAACCCGACAACTTCCGAACCGGCGACGCCGACGTTCAATGCCGCCGCTTCCCGTTTGACTTCCTCGAACAACACATGCATGGGCGTTACTTGATAATCGTTCAGGTTTACCGTTACCTGGGCCATGTTGTATTCATTCACGAACCAGCCCATGCCCTTGACCGCTTTGAGCCGGCCGGGCGCTTCCGGACCCCGGCCGGCCTCGCGAAGGTTCAGGGCAATGCGGTGGGCCTGGTTGCTGGTGCCCAGGATATTGACGTTGTAGGCAATCAGGAAAGACCGCGCACCGGTCGCGGTGGCGCCCCACTGGGGAATGAATTCGGCAGGTCCGAAATCAGGTTTCCATTCGGGTTCCTTCAGGCGCCCGACCAAGCCTTCATACTCGCCTTTGCGGACCTGGGGCAGTTTGCGGCGGTAATCATCGACCGCTGCCTCCTCGTAAAGGAAAAATGGGACGCCCAGTGCTTCCGCGGCCATCCGGCCAAACGTCTTGGCGATCTCCACACATTCGTCCATGCTGACGTTGGCCACGGGGATGAACGGACAGACATCCATGGCGCCCATGCGGGGATGCTCCCCCTTGTGTGTGCGCATGTCGATTTTCTGCCTGGCAACCCTGGCGCTGTTCAGCGCCCCTTCAACCACCGCCTCCGGATCGCCGACAAAGGTGTAGACGGTCCGGTTGGTGGACTTTCCCGGATCGACATCCAAAAGGGTGCAGCCCGGCGTATGTCGGATGGCCTGGGCGATGGCTTCGATGGTCTCCCGGTTGTTGCCCTCGGAAAAGTTGGGAACACATTCAACAATTTTTCTCATGATAAGCTCGCTTCGGTTTGATATGAATGAATAACGGTCTAAGGCCCTGACGCGATGGTCAGGACCGTTGACGCAGATGGTTACTGCTCGTCCGGCCAGCCCATGTCGGTCGAAATGATTCTGGCGGTGTTCATCAGGCAGGCGATCAGGTGGTCGCGAACGCCGGGCGTTTCGATGACAAAATCGGGCACGGAAACATTGATGGCCGCCACGACATTGCCGGTGTAATCCCGCACCGGAGTGGCGATGGCGGTAGAAAAATCGGATCCACTGACACTGATCCCCGTCCGCCGTGCGTCGGCAACGGCGACCAGCAATTGCGGCAGCGAATTGATCTCGCCGCTGGCGTATCCGTCCAGGGGCATCCCGGAATAGTGCGTACGGAGGCTTGCATCGCTGAGACCGCAAAGCAGGGCACGGCCGATGGCCACCGTGTGACATGGGAAACGGGTTCCCACCGGCACGTTGACCATCATGACTTGAGGTGAGGCCGCCCGGTAGATGTAAATGGCTTCAATCCCTTCCCGGATAGCCAGATGGCAGGAGGCACTGGTTTCATCGCGCAATTGGTCCAGGTGGCCGGCGGCCGTGTTCAGGATATCGCGTGAGGCGAGATAACAAAAGCCCCGTGAAAGCACCATGGAGCCTAATTCGTATGCATTCCGACCGGCTTTTTTAAGATAATTCATCTCGGTCAATGTCACGATGGTGCGGTAGATGGCCGATGTGCTGACCTCCAGCCGTTCGGCCAGTTCACCGATGGTCAGCACACGCTGCCGGACTGAAAACAATTCAAGAATCTGGAGCCCCTTTTTCAGGGCCGGAACCGTATAGTCCGTATTCATTTTTTGTCCGTCAACCACGATCCGTCTCCTGGTGCGCGTTGCGTGCCCTCGCCGATCAGGCGGATGCGGGGATCGACCGACCGGTCTTCAGGATATTGGGCACCAGAATCAGCAACACCAATACAGCGCCGACAAGGATAACCGCCAGACTGCTGGAAACCAGAAGCAGTCCGCCGATGGTCAGGGCGATTTTCCCCGTAAGCCCCACCTTGTATCTGAAAAACCCGATGTAAGCGGCAGACAGCGAGATAATGCCCAGCACGCCGCTGACCATGGCAATGGAAAATTCCATCCATGAAAAATCGATAAACAGCATGCTCGGCGCATAAACGAACATGAAAGGCACCAGCGCCTTGCCCATGGAAAGCCTGAAGGCGGTCATACCGGTGGCCATGGGGTCCGCCCCCCCGATACCGGCACCGGCATAGGCGGCAAGGGCCACCGGCGGGGTCACATCGGCCAGCACGCCATAGTAGAAAACGAAGAAGTGGGTCGCCACCAGCGGGATGCCCATGTCGTTGAGGGCCGGACCGGCGATAGAAGCCAGGATGATGTAGCAGGGTGTGGTGGGAATTCCCGCCCCCATGACAATACAGGCGATTGCCACGAGCACGAGACCGAAAAAGAGGGTCCCCCCCTGAACGGTCAAGAATTGGAACGGATCAAGGGCAGCCAGCAGGTTCCCGAGCATTGAAGCGATCTGAAGCACCGCGCCGGAGAATTTGAACCCCAACCCGGTGAGGGTGATCATCCCCAAAATAAAACCCACGCAGGCACAGGCCGCCCCGATGGCCAGGGCATAGCGGGCGCCCTGATCCAGGCCCTCGATCAGCCGGCGGGGGGTCAGGGTCTTGGAGTCATCCAGCTGTCCGACCCCCATTCGCTTGGTAATCATTGGGATGTAAGAACAGGTGATGGAGAGGATGATGCCCCAGAAGGCGGCCAGGTAGGGTGTGTACTGCATGAGAAGCAGGGTCACCATCACGGTCAGCGGAATCATCAGGTGCCAGGATGTTTTCATGATGTGCACCAACTGGGGAATCTGCTCCCTGGAGAGTCCTTTGAGTCCCAGCCGTTTGGCCTCCAGGTGGACCATGCTCAAGCAGGCCAGGTAGTGAAACGCGGCAGGAATGATGGCGATGAGTATGATCTTGTTATAGGGGATACCCAGCATTTCGGCCATGACGAAAGCCGATGCACCCATGATGGGCGGCGTGACCTGCCCCCCGCAGGAAGCCGACGCCTCCACCGCCGAGGCGAACTGGGCGGAAAAGCCGTTTTTTTTCATCATGGGGATGGTGAACGATCCGGTGGTCGCCGTGTTGGCAATGGGGGAGCCGGAAATCATGCCGAAAAACCCGGAAGAGACCACCGACACCTTGGCCGGCCCGCCGGAATATCGGCCGGCCAGGATCATAGCCAGATCGATGAACAGCTGTCCAAGGCCCGATGCCTGGGCCAGTACGCCGAAGAGAACGAAGTGGAAGACATAGGTGGCCACCACGCCCACGGCAATGCCGTAGATACCTTCGGTGCCCAGGTAGAGATGCTCCACGATGCGGACGATATCATACCCGCGGTGGCCCAGCACCCCGGGCAGCCAGGGCCCCAGCAGGCCGTACATCAGGGCCAGGGCGCCGATGACGGGAAGGGTCTCGCCCATGACCCGTCGGCAGGCCTCGGTGACCATGATGATGGCCAGCAGTCCCATGACGTACTCTTCGATCTGGGGGAAGCCGATGTTCTCGATAAAGATCTGCTTGAAAAAAACGATCAGGTAGAGGGATATTCCGCCCGCGGCGATGGCCAGGGGCCAGTCCGAGAAGGAAAGCCGGTCGCCTTTGCCTTTGAGAAAGTCCACGGGCAGGGCGGTGATGGCGAGAAACAGCACCATGATGAACAGCGCCGGTGCACCCCACACCGGCAGGTCATCCTGAAAACGGTCGGTGAGCTGCCAGGCCAGGAACAGGTAGAACAGGGCAAAACAGATCCCGAATCCCCAGGCGATCCCCATGCGCGTGGGTTGCCGCCGGGGAAAGACCAGGAACACCAGGCCGAGCACAAAAGAAAGGTGCACGGTCCGGTGCATCACCTCGTTGAGCAACCCGAATCCGGCGGTGTATACATGAAACAGGCTCAGTATCACGCATAGGACGACGGTAATTTTGGCCGTGATGCCCTTCAGGTTTCTGAAATTGGACTCGGCATCGTATTTTTTGACGATGGCGTCCACATCCTGCTTGGTGAATTCCTTCTCGCTCGCATCTGCATTCGGGGGCTTCGGGCCATCCGGTACGGCGGGCTCGACAAGATCGTTTACCATTAGGAACGTCCTTTGTTTCTCACATCTTCAAATGGGGGTTCATGGGGTCGTGCACGGCACGACGGCCAGTTCTAAGGCTTGGTCATCCCAGCCGTTGAGATTGATTTCAAGGCCGCCAATGTGCAGGCGATTGCGATAGTTCCGGTCTGTGCGGACGACAAGCCTTGGGATTTGCCGTTCCATGTGGATGATAAAACGGCCGTCGCGATGCTCCCAGCCGGTTGCACCGGGTTCATCGACCCCGGAAGGCAATCCCGCTCCATGGGCCTGGAACGTCTCGGCGGTCTGGATGATTCGCCAATCGATGGCCCGGTAGTGATCCCGGACCGGCGTTTGGGAAACCGAATGGATAAATGAAAGCGAAAAGGAACCGTCTTCCGGCAGCGGATAATTCCCCAAAATCACCTGGGTATGAAACCGGCTGATCGTCAGGCATGGGTGTGCCGCAACGGATCGGCTGCCAAGCGGAAAGCAGGCGGCCAGCACCAGGGCCAGCACGCCTGCGATCGTCGGTTTCATCTATTTGATCAAACCTTTTTCCCGATAGTAGCGCTCAGCGCCGGGATGCAGGGGGATCGATACGGACTCCAGGGCTTTTTCAAGAGAGATTTCCTTGCCCTTGACATGCACCTTGGCCAGGGTTTCCGTGTTTTCGTAAAGGGCCTTGACGATCTCGTAGGCGACGTTGTCATCCAGCTTGTCGTGGGTGGCCCAGATGGCTCGCACGGCAATGGTCTTCACATCTTCGGTCTGGCCTTCATAGGTGTTGGCCGGCAGAATGGTTTCCGCGTAATAGGGCTGCACTTCGCGCAACTTGGCGATCGGTGCACCGGTCAGCGGGACGATCTTGATGCTGTGGTGATTGGCCAGTTCCATCACCGACGCCGTGGGGGTGCCGGCGGTGATCAGAGAGGCGTCCAGGTTACCGTCTTTAATCTTTTCCACAGACTGGGAAAAGGATGAGTAATCCTCGGAAAGATCTTTGCGGTCCATACCGTGGGCAACCATCAGGTCGCCCAGAAGCTGCCACTGGCCGGAGCCCGGAGAACCGGAGGAAACCGATTTACCCTTGATATCCATGAAGGTGTTGATGCCGGCATTGCCCCTGACCACCAGTTGAACCGTCTCCGGGTAGAGGGCGCCCAATGCGCGGATGTTCTTGATCGCCTTGCCGTCGAACTGTTTTTCCCCTTTGTAGGCGGCATCCAGGATATCGGCGGCCACGAATGCGGATTCAATACCTTCCCGGCCCAGCAGGGTCGCGTTGGCCACGGAGGCGTTGCCGGTTTCCGCGGTGGCCGACAATTTATTTCCATCGATCTCAACGGCATTGGAAATCAGCTGGGCCAGCATGCCACCCAGGGGATAGTAGGTGCCGCCGGTGCCGCCGGTGGCGATACCGAAAAAAATGCGGCCGGCCATGGCGCTGCCGGCTGAAATCATCGTCACGGCCAGGACTAAACAAACCAACAGACTCACTCTTTTCATCATACTCCTCCTTTTGCGATTGTTTGGATATAAAATATATATTTTACCGATAAACCGAAGGGAAGCGTGGTGCCTTTTATATGCACAATAAATTGGCTTTTTTGTCAACAAAATTTTGCTAATGAATATTTATTGCGAAGGTCGTCCCCAACCGGTCTGCTTGGGCTGTGGGTGTCGAGCAAGGTGACTTGATCGTCACAACGGTGCCGCGTCGTGGCTTGCTTCTCCTGCTCCTGGTCTATTTTTTCCTTCCTTTCCGGTAAGTGGCAATCGACCTGCCTGAGAAAAAGAGAAACCGTTTCTCCGGTCATGCCGCAACGATGAATATGATGCCGGTACAGGCAGGACTGCGCAGCACGGTATGGATTGGCTTCGATTGCCGGTTCAGCGGTTGGTCCCGCCAAAGCGGACAGAACCTGCGCTGGCTGTCACTGCTCAATTAACGCTTGTAAAAAAGGCAGCTTTTGTGTAAGGGTGTATTTGTTTTTAATGTGAACAATCAGAAGGTTGGTTGGAGGTTAGCTGTTCTCACGTGTCTGATCATTGCACATCGCAATGGAACCGTTTTTACTGTCCTACAAACGCTACAATTCTTGAATCAGTTTAATTGCCCTTCTCTCTTCATATCCTGATGAACAAGGGCGACCACCCGATGCGGCGGCACGGATCGCCGCTTATCTGAATCATGGCTAAAACCATCTCAATCGACGAGATTCGCCGGCGGAAAGGCTCGCCTGAGACAACGGACAGCGCCGGAAAAAGTGGCGCGCCCCTTTCGTCACCGTTTTCGTATATTATTTTGCTGGAAGAAGAGGATCCCGTACCCACCCTTCCCCGGTCTAAAAAGAATACCGCGCATCAGGCTAAAAACGACTGATCCGGTTGCTTCCCGGCATGGCCGCCTCACCCCCTGCAGCAGGATTCAACGGCGGCCACCGTCTTCGGAATGGGCGGGCCCAGGACCGTTGCTCCGGTGGAAGTTATCTGCACATCGTCTTCGATACGAACCCCGCCAAAATCCAGATACGATTCCAGTTTGCCGTAATCGATCAGATCGGAAAACCGGTTTTCGTTTCGCCATTGTTGGACCAGTTGGGGAATGAAGTAAATCCCCGGCTCTACGGTCACCACAAAACCCGGCGCCAGGGGTTTGGCCAGCCGCAGGCGGTCGATGCCGAAGCGGCTGTCCCGGCGGATCTCTTGCGTGTATCCGACATGGTCTTCTCCCAGGCACTCCATGTCGTGCACGTCCAGACCCAGCATATGTCCCAGGCCATGGGGGAAGAAAAGGGCATAGGCCCCGGCCTGGACCACCCGGTCCACATCCCCGCGAATCAAACCCAGATCCTTGAGGTCCGATGAGAGCCGTCGCGCGGCAATCTGGTGAACATCCTTATACGGGATGCCGGGCTTCATGGCGGCCAGCGCATCCGCCTGCATGCCCAGCACGATCTCGTAGATCTCTTTTTGGCGACCGCTAAACCGGCCGCCCACCGGTATGGTGCGGGTCGTATCGCTGGCGTAGCCCATGGGCGATTCCGCGCCGCAATCGCATATCGCCAGGCGCCCCGCCTGCATCAGGTTATCGTGACGACGGTTGTGCAGCGTCTGGCCTTCGATTGAAAAAATCGTCCCGAAAGGTGGCTTTCTGCCGGAACGACCATAGGCCAGGCCTTCTATTTGCCCCACCACCTCACGCTCGTATCGACCCGGCGTGGCCATGCGCATGGCAGTGGTCTGCATGACGGCATTGATCGCCAGCGCCGCCTCGAGTTGAGCCACTTCCGCGTCGCTTTTCACCGAACGCTGGCGGATCACTGCCCGGATGAGCGGTGTGGACGTATTTCCGGCAACGGCTGCCGGATCCATGGAGCAAAGTCCGGCCACCTGCATGGTCTGATCCATGCGGTATGGCGGCAGAAAATGGACCGGTCGTCCTCCTTTGATCGCCTCGGCGACAATCGCAGACAATTGACTTGAAGGTGCTGAGCGGTCGACGCCGACGCCCCGGCATCGCTCATGCAGGGAGGGCTGCGGCCCGCTCCAGATCACCTCGTCCATCGACAGGTCTTCCCCGAACACCGTTTCCGTATCCGCTTCCACGTCGATCACAGCGGCCAGGTCGGGCAGATCGATGCCCCAGAAGTAAAGAAATGAACTGTCCTGGCGGAAAAAATGGCAGTTGTCCGGGGCGTTGATCGGACTGGGTCTATTTCCCAGAAACAGGATCAGTCCGGAACCGACATCCGCCTTGAGGCGTTGTCGTCGATGGCTGTAAAGATCGGCGGAAAACATGGATCCATCCTCCTTTGTGGTGGGCAATCGTTACCGGCGCCAACCAAAAGATGGTGATTGACCGGGCAACTTAATTGACCTGCCAGCGCGCAACCGATTCAGGTAAATGTCGCTGGAACGACGAAGGAGTGAACCCCATAGCGCGCATCCCTCGCCGCTTGCGGCGGGGTTGGCGAGCGAACCGAAAATAGACTCACATCCTTATGGTGAACCCTCCCGACAACTATTCGGAGTGAAGCAGAGATCCCGCTCATCGGGGCCGCGGAGAGGGTTCCATGTGGATTAAACGGAAGCGACATGTCAATGAATATTCACAACCGGCGGTCCGGATGGGCTTTTCCCGTTGCGACGCCGTTCCACCTCGTGTATATTCTTATTATTCCCCGCATGCAACCCAATCGTTTCTACCGTCGAAAAGGCAGGATTAACCTAATCAATGTGCAAACCAGGAGGAGGTCCAATGAGCTATCGGAAAGGATTTACAGCGGTATGTGTCGCGCTGACGATGTTTTTCGCAGCTTCCAGCGCCTTTGCCACAACTTGCGTCTACTGCTCGGAAGGCAGCCCCGAAGGCTTCACCCCGGCCTTGTATACGTCCGGCACCACCTTCGACGCCTCGTCTCGGGCTATTTTCGACCGGCTGGTGCTGTTCGAACGGGGCACCACGACAATAATCCCCGGCCTGGCCGAGAAATGGGAGGTCTCCGATGATGGCCGGACCTACACCTTTTATCTTCGCAAAGGCGTGAAATTCCACACCAAGAAGAACTTCACCCCTTCCCGTGATTTCAACGCCGACGACGTCTTGTGGTCTTTTTACCGTCAGCTGGACCCCACCCATCCGTATCATAAGGTATCCGGCGGAAGCTACGAGTATTTCACCGGGATGAGCATGGACAAGCTGATCGAACGCATCGAAAAAAAGGACGATTATACCATCGTCTTTCACCTCACCCGTCCTGAAGCACCCTTTATCGCCAACATGGGAATGGACTTTGCCTCCATTCACAGTGCCGAATATGCCGATCAAATGATGAAGGCCGGCACCCCGGACCTCAACGACCAGGATCCGGTCGGTACCGGCCCATTCGTTCTAGTCCAGTATCAGAAAGACTCGACCATCCGCTACATCGCCCACCCCGACTACTGGGGCGGCAAAGCGGCCATCGACAAGCTGGTATTCTCCATCACCCCGGATGCATCGGTCCGCTATGCCAAATTAAAGGCCGGCGAATGCCATGTCATGCCCTACCCCAACCCGGCCGACCTGGCCCAGATGGCCACGGATAAAGACATTCAATTGCTGGAGAAAGAAGGCCTGAACGTTGGCTATCTGGGATTCAACACGGAAAAAAAACCCTTTGACAATGTGGATGTTAGAAGGGCGCTGAGCCTGGCCATCAACAAACAGGCCATCATCGAGGCGGTCTTCCAGGGCGCCGGCAAGATCGCCAAAAACCCCATCCCCCCCACCATCTGGTCCTATAACGACGCGGTGAAAGACTACGCCTACGATCCTGAGGCGGCCAAGAAGATGTTGGTCGATGCGGGTTTTTCCAACGGCTTCGAAACCGACATCTGGGCCATGCCGGTTCAGCGGCCTTATAACCCCAACGCCCGGCGCATGGCTGAAATCATCCAGGCGGACTGGGCCAAGGTTGGTGTGAAGGCTAAAATCGTCACCTACGAATGGGGCGAATACCTCAAACGCTCCAAAGAGGGTGAACACCAGACCGTATTGCTGGGCTGGACCGGTGACAACGGCGACCCGGACAACTTCCTGTCAGTCCTGCTGGGCTGCGATGCCGTCGGTTCCGCAAACCGGGCCCGCTGGTGCTACAAACCCTTTGAGGATCTGATCCAGAAGGCCAAAGTCACCGCCGACGTAGCCGAGCGCACCCGCCTGTATAAAGAGGCCCAGGTGATTTTCAAGGACCAGGCACCCTGGGTCACCATCGCCCATTCCGTGGTCTTCGTCCCGGTGAGAAAAGAAGTCCGGGATTTTAGGATCGATCCGTTTGGCGGGTTTGTGTTCTACGGCGTGGACATCCAGTAAATCGAATCGTTCACCGGTTCAGATGTTCTGCGTTCAACTGACGACCCCGAAGGGCGAACTCTGAACCGGTGAACGTCTGACAATAAATGCTTCAGCTATTTCGACCAACCAAGTCCCCATGATCCGTTTCCTAATCAGGCGCCTGGCACTGGTAGTTCCGGCCTTTATCGGCGTGACCCTTCTGACCTTTGCCCTGATCCATTTGATTCCCGGAGACCCGGTGATGCTCATGGCCGGAGAACGGGGCATCACCCCCCAGCGCCATGCCAGACTGAAAGCGCAGCTGGGCCTGGACAAGCCGCTGCCTGTCCAATATGCCAATTACGTCAATGGCATCCTTCACGGCGACCTGGGAAAATCGATCGTCACCAAAAAACCGGTGCTCGTCGAGTTCATGACCCTCTTTCCTGCCACCGTCGAACTGTCCCTGTTCGCCATGTTCTTTGCCGTGGTCATCGGGCTGCCTGCCGGGGTCATCGCCGGCGTGAAGCGGGGGTCCACCTTCGATCATGCGGTGATGGGTGTGTCACTCACCGGCTACTCGATGCCCATCTTCTGGTGGGGGTTGCTGCTGATCCTGTTTTTTTCGGTGGAGTTGGGCTGGACTCCGGTATCCGGGCGCATCTCCGCCCTGTACTGGATCGATGCAGATACGGGGTTCATGATCATCGACGCCCTGCGGTCCGATGAAAAAGGCACCTTCATTTCAGCCCTGAGCCACCTTATCCTGCCGTCTGTCGTATTGGGCACCATTCCACTGGCCGTGATTGCCCGCATGACCCGCTCTTCCATGCTCGAAGTGCTGCAGGAGGACTATGTCAGAACCGCCAGAGCCAAAGGCCTGGCCCCGTGGCGCGTGACCCTCATCCACGCCCTGCGCAATGCACTGATCCCCGTGATTACGGTCATCGGCCTGCAAACCGGCGTGCTGCTGGCCGGAGCCATTTTGACCGAAACCATTTTCGCCTGGCCCGGTGTGGGCAAATGGATTGTCGAATCCATCCGCCGGCGCGATTATCCCTCGGTTCAGGGAGGAATTCTGCTGATCTCCACGCTGATCATTATGGTTAACATGTTCGTTGACATGATGTACGGCATCGTCAACCCGCGCATCCGGCATAATCACTGAGGACCCTCCATGTCCGAGATCGCCATCACCGCAGCTTCCGTGCAGGCGCCGCCGCACCCCGTCAGAGAGTTCTGGTCGTATTTCAAAGAGAACCGAGGCGCGGTGCTCGGTCTCTATTTCATTCTTTTCATATCCACGGTGGCCATCTTTGCCGATGTCTTCGCACCCCACAGTCCATTTGAACAGTATCGCGATGCGATCCTTACCCCGCCGGCATGGCAGGACGGCGGCACGTGGACCTATCCGCTGGGCACCGATGACGTGGGGCGGGACATGCTCTCGCGGCTGATTCACGGCGCCCGTCTGAGCCTGTTCGTCGGTGTCCTGGTGGTTACCCTCTCTCTGGCAGCCGGGATTCTGCTGGGGATCACCTCGGGCTATATCGGCGGATATTTTGAAGCCATGGTCATGCGGCTGATGGACATCATGCTGGCCCTGCCCAGTTTGCTGTTGGCCATGGCCGTCGTCACTATTTTAGGGCCGAGCCTGCAGAACGCGATCCTGGCAATCGCCATAGTGGTGCTGCCCCACTACGTAAGGCTCACCCGGGCGTCGGCGCTCACCGAAAAGACCAAAGACTACGTCACCGCCTCCCGCGTCTGCGGAGCCGGTCCCTTGCGGTTGATGTTCCTGGTCATCCTGCCCAATTGCATGGCGCCGCTCATCGTCCAGGCCACGCTGGGCTTCTCCACAGCCATTCTGGATGCCGCTGCGCTGGGTTTTCTGGGTTTGGGGGCCCAGCCGCCCGTACCGGAATGGGGGGCCATGCTGGCCAACGCACTCCAGTTCATCCAGCGGGCGTGGTGGGTGGTCACCTTTCCCGGCCTGGCGATTCTGTTTACCGTCTTGGCTTTCAACCTGGCCGGTGACGGTCTCAGGGACGCCCTGGACCCCAAATTGAAACGCTGATGACACTATTGCAGATCGAACACCTCTCGGTTGATTTTTCAGGCTTTAAAGCCGTTGATGACGTGGACCTTGCCGTGGATGAAGGTCAGGTGGTGGGTGTGGTGGGAGAATCCGGCTCCGGTAAAAGCGTCACTCAATTGGCCTTGATGGGACTGATCCCCTACCCCGGCATTATCTCGGCAAAAAACCTTAGATTCAACAATTACGATGTCCTGGCCATGTCCGCCAAGATGCGGCGCAGCCTCATCGGCAAAGATATCGCCATGATCTTCCAGGAACCCATGACCAGCCTCAATCCCTGCTTCACCGTGGGGTATCAGATATCGGAGACCCTGGCCGTTCACGGCGGCGGCAGCCGTTACCAGCGACGGGCACGCACGATCGAACTGCTGGATCAGGTGGGCATTCCCGCACCCGAACAGCGCTTGAAAAGCTTCCCCCACCAGCTTTCCGGTGGTATGAACCAGCGAGTGATGATTGCCATGGCCATTGCCTGCAGCCCTAAACTGCTGATCGCCGACGAGCCCACTACAGCCCTGGACGTCACCATCCAGGCCCAAATCCTCCGCCTTTTGCTGGATCTTCAGCGGCAGAATCAGATGGCCCTGATCCTGATCACCCATGACATGGCAGTGGTGGCTGAAACCGTCCAGCAGGTCGTGGTCATGTATGCCGGGCAGGTGGTGGAAAAGCACCCGGTTGACGAGATTTTTTCGTCACCGCGCCACCCCTATACGGCAGCCCTTCTGGATGCACTTCCCGAACGAAGCCCGGGCGTGAAGCGGTTGCCGACTATCCCCGGCGTGGTTCCGGGAAAATACGATCGGATCGACGGTTGCCTGTTTCACCCGCGCTGCCGGTTTGCCGAGGACCGCTGCCAGCAGGAAGCACCCTTGCTGCGCAGCGACGGCGTTGGGTCGGTGCGATGCCATTTTCCCCTTGCCCACGGAGCGCCGCAGCAATGAGAAACGATGAGGTGATCAACGCTCGGGATCTTGCCAGATACTACCGGGTAAAAAATGGGGGGCTCTTTCAGAAGCCGTTGACGGTAAAGGCGCTGGACGGGGTCTCCTTTTCGATCAACAAGGGGAAAACCCTGGCCGTCGTCGGTGAATCGGGCTGCGGAAAATCGACGCTGGCGCGCCTGGTCACCATGATCGAGCGACCGACGGCCGGGCAATTCGAGATCAACGGGATGGATGGCAACGCCAGGGATGACACCATTCGGCGGAAATTGAGGCGGCACGTTCAGATTGTTTTTCAGGATCCATATGGTTCGCTCAATCCCCGAAAGAAAGTGGGCGCCATACTTGAGGAACCGCTGAAGATAAACACCGGGATGAATGCCGGCCAAAGGCAGGAGCGCGCTCTGGCGATCATGGAGAAGGTCGGTTTGAGCCGGGAGCACTACTCGCGCTATCCCCACATGTTCTCAGGCGGTCAGCGCCAGCGCATCGCCATTGCCCGGGCCCTGATGCTCAACCCTGCATTGGTGGTGGCCGATGAACCGGTATCCGCCCTGGACGTGTCGGTCCAGGCCCAGGCGCTTAACCTGCTTATGGACCTTCAGGAGGAACTGGACCTGGCCTACCTGTTCATCTCCCACGACCTGAGCGTGGTTCGCCATATCGCCGACGACCTGATGGTCATGTATTTGGGACGGCCCGTGGAACAGGGTGAAAAGGAAACCATCTTCGAACAACCGCTTCATCCCTATACCCGGGCGCTTCTTGCATCCACACCCAGGGTTGACAAGTCTGCACGAAAGATCCGCGCAATTCTAAAAGGAGAACTCCCCTCTCCGCTCAACCCGCCACCCGGGTGCACCTTCCACAAGCGCTGTCCCCACACCACCGACATCTGCACCCGGCAGCGGCCCGATCTTCGGCTGCTTCATGACCGGCAGGTGGCCTGCCACCACGCGGAATCGGTTGCCGAAAAATGGGGTTGATGTCGACCGAAAGCTCGACTACCCGGATGTCGGTGCGTGATCAGGTGTTGCGCTCGGCCGCACCGGCGTATACCGGCATGAGGGTTTCAAAAAGAGTGGCCATTTCGCTGGCGATGGCTTGTTTTTTGTCAATGACAGCGTCCTTGGCCATCTGCTTTTCGATGCGCAGATCGATGACACCGGACTTGCCGGCGGCTGACAAAAAGGCGCTCAAGGATTTGACGGGCGCATCCTTTTTGTCCGAAAGCGAATTCACCCACTTTTCTTTTTTGGCTTCCAGTTTCCCGCTGAATCCCTGCTTGCTCAGATCACACAGATAGAGGTCGTGAGACAGGCACTGTTTATTGAGCCATGAATCGTTTTCCGGCTTTTCCAGCCACTCCATCAACGCGCGCCAGTCGCTCTTTTCAGTTACGGAGAGATCGGGTGCGGGAACGTGAACCCCAAAAAAGAAATTCTCATCTTCCACACGGGCATAAAATTTTGCCTGAAGCTTCAGATCGGCCTGCTTCTGACGAACGATATCTATCCAGGCAACCTCGGGCTTTCGCAGCACGGCCCACGAGTTGAATTTGAATTGTTTGTTTTTTAATCGCTGGGCCACCGCACCACCGAGTTGCCCACGACCGCGCCAGGTGGTTTTGGACACCGTGTTGCTGAAGTCGGCATCTTCAAGACCGGCAAAATGTTTTCCCCCTTTGGCGGTGGATGCCTTGGCTTTCTTGACTTTCTGGGCAGCCTGGGTTTGTTCCTGCTCTTTTTCGAATTGCATCCGTTCGATAATGCGCCGCTGCAGATCGATGGATGTCGATATTTCCTCGCCATCTTCCCATCGGATATCCATGGAATCCCTTCGTATGGCGAGCACCTCGAAGGCCCCTTTCATATTTTCATATTTTTCGCCGATTTCAAATTTAATCTCTTCTGTCATGCAGTTCTCCTTGTGGTGAAATTACGTGAGGTCACGTTAACCGCTAAGTCATTCATTCACCGGTGTATGGAAATTTCGGAAACAAACAATTCATTGTCATCAAAAAAAAGCTCAACGCAGCGGTCTTCATCCCCCTGGGTCAGGTCGATCACCGACTCGGCGATTTTTTCGGCGTAAGGCGCGATGGGATACAGGTTCGGGGTTCTCAATGTTTCCACCAGTTCATCACAGCCCGCGGCGACAGCCCTGGCGATGGTCTTTCCATCATAGTCCTGATCGCAAATCAGGTCAAAATGGTCCTCACGAAGCATGGATGAGTCAACATTCTTGGTGTCTTTATCAAGCACGGCAAATTCTTTGATGTTCAGGGTGTTTTTCTTTTGCGACTGACAAATGCGATATTTTTGTCTCATATTCTTTCTCCTGGGGTTTCCCGCACCGTCCATGGCCGCCAATCAGCCATGGCGTCGCGCTGCGGCAAGGCTAAAAACCAACGCAGCGTCACTTGCCGATCTGCGTCTTTCCGGCAAGATTGGCCCGCTCCGGTGAATTCCGGAGTCGTTGCTTGCCACACCATAGACACAATCACATTCGCTTTTCCACCGCCCCCATGAATCGAAGCCGTGACAGCCATATCAAATGGTCAGAGCGTGTAGAAGGTGCGTATCGCAAGCGAGTTGTCCGTTGCCATCGTCACTGCAGCCCGGGAGATGAAGCCCTGTTTTACGGGAGGAAAAGTGTCACACACCGAGGGGCAGGGCCGGAAATGCTTCAACAAGGCGAATATTTGCCTTTAGCCTATATGGATCCCAACCGTTTGTCAATTATCCTCCCTCTTCGTCTCCCCAACCACGCCGTATCCGATCCGCTGCCTTGTTTCACGCCACGGGTCTGGAACGGCATGATTGAATCACCACAGCCGGCGCACTTCCCGTGGTTGTCAACGGGATCGGCGGGCGAAGTGGAAATCGATGTTCACCCCAGCGGTGCCGCTCAGCGCTGCTGCTCGTGTCAGGACACTCCCCGCGGCTTGTCGGGGTGAAGCGGGACCCCCGCTCATCGTGGCCGCTGGTATGGCTCGATCGGCGCCTCGGCATAGTTATGGTTCGCGGCCTGCAGCACATGGAAGAGGGTCGGTAGAATCGCTGCGTAGGACTATGCTAATCGACCAGGGATCGGACAGGCACGGTAAATGCGGGCGGTAGCTTTCAAGGAAATACCCGACCAACATTTTGTTCGTTTATGGATTCTACTTGACGACTTTCAAAGTGTTTCCGGCCTGCAGTCGTTTCTGGAGTTCCTTCAAAATCACGTAGGATGCCTGTTCGGGAGTGATCGTCTTTACATATGCGGTGGACATGCACGATTTCATTAACGGATCGTTTCCCGGAAGGCGGAATTCGCTGCGCAGGAAAATGCCGTAGGAGCGGTGGAACCGGACCAGCGCTGGCTCGTTCATGTTGGCCAGACGGGTTTTTTCGGCAAACGACAGGTCCACCACCAGTTTGTCCACGACCTGTTCTACAGTGGGCGGGAATTTATCCAGAAAATAGTTCATGGGTCTCACCCGACCAAAACCGATCATCCGTCACAGGTAAAGGGGTAGAAATGAAAATAACAATATCCGCCTGGATCACCGTACATCACCTCGGTTTCCATCATGCAGGTCCCGATCATATGTTTAGACACGTCAGCATAGTCAGGCCGCTTCTCCTCCGTTTGTTTACAGGTCAGGCAAATGGGCTGGTGGTCGAAGACGGACAGAATTCGCTGGTCCCTGGCAGCCAGCTTCGCATTGCATCGACTACAGGCAACCGCACAGGACAGTTCGTGTTCCCACTGGTCTTTCATTGAGTTACCCCCTTGCATGGATCATTTTCATCAAGCAACCGGCCTGCATTTTCCAATAATAAAGCCGCTACGTTCTTTTTCAAGCCGCTCAGTCCGATTGGACATCGCGGAAAATGGTGCGGCAATCTTGTCCTTGACGCCATTCGGGTCGATACCCGTTACTGGCAGGAACCGGTGCGCCTGCCGCTCATCTCGGTCACCATGACCATCCCCATCTGTTCAGTGGTCATCTCGCCCTCGAACCGGTCGCCGTGGTAGGTTATCTTACCCTTGCCCTTCATATTGCCGGCCTGTTCGCCGCAGACGACCGACCAGGACACCGTGCTGCCGATGGTTTTCATGTCGGAAACCGTGCAGTCGTCCTGTCCGGGCGAGTTGGTCTTCGGTACGGCATTGTCCTTGGTGATACACTGGGAAAAGGTCATCGGGGGAATGGTCATGCCCTGCATTTTCACCTGAGAGGTGATCTCCCACATACCGTCCTGCATGTTGAGCTCCGATCCGGCGTATACCGTGCCGCATAAACTCACGAGCCCCATAAGGATCCACACGCCAAGCCACTTGACCATTTTCGTTCCCTCCTTGTTTCGTCGGCCGGAATAATCCGGCATGTGCTGAATCACCCTATATCGAACGTTCAATTGGAAGCCCTCGCCTCCACCCCCTTTAACCTGACAAATCCCCAGGCAAAGGGGCCGGATGGAAAAAAAGGGGGGCAATCTCGAGCGATTGTCTAAGGCACATCTTCAATGGTCGGTTTGTCGATTCAGCATAGCCGTCATTTTTTTGAACCACAACGAAAAAAAAGGAAACGCTGTGACCGCATCTGTCACAACCGGGTGTTAGTCTTGAATCCATTCAAACGATAAACCCGTAAACGGAGGGCGTCCATGAGAAAGCACGAACTGACCACCGATTATCACGACTATTTCGAGTATTTCGGAAACACCGAGATCGAACGGATCAGACGGCAGGCCGGCCGCACCCTGAGGCGCGACTGGATCATTTTTGACACCGTCGAGGAGGCCATGGATTATTTCAACAGCAAATGCGGTGAGTTCGTGGGGTATTACATGTAGCCGGATCCCTTTGCGGGGCATACAAGGGCCGATCACCACCGGCGGCGCCGGGAGGGCGGTGCGTTGAGGTCTCTCCGCCCCCCCGGGTGCGTTTCCGACCGGCCCTGGCGTTTAGAGGCGAACGGTGATTACAAGCGCCAGTAGTTGATGCCTTCCTTTTCGGCATCAACCGGTTCGAAGGCGCTTTTCACGTCCACGATCACGGCCCGGCCCCCGCCGCACAATCCGGCAAGGTGTGCCAGCCCCATATCCCGGAAAGATTGGTGGGAAACGGCTATCACCAGGGCGTCCACGCCCTTGAGTTGATCAAACGCCTTCAGGTCGACGCCGTAATAGGTCCTGGCTTCGTCGGGGTCCGCCAGCGGATCATGGACCAGGACATCGATGCCGTAATCGGCCAGTTCATCGATGATGTCGACCACCCGGGTGTTGCGAAGGTCCGGCACGTCTTCTTTGAAGGTGATGCCGAGCACGCCGACCCGGGTGCGGTTGATTTGTCTGCCCTCCTGGATCATCAGCTTGACGACCCGCTCGGCCACATATTTGCCCATGCCGTCGTTGATGCGCCGGCCGGCCAGGATCATCTCCGGATGGTAGCCGATGGATTCAGCCTTGAAGGTCAGATAATACGGATCGACGCCAATGCAGTGCCCGCCCACCAGGCCGGGCCTGAACGGCAGAAAGTTCCACTTGGTGCCGGCCGCTTCGAGCACCGCCATGGTGTCGATCCCCATGATGTCGAAAATCATGGACAGTTCGTTCATCAGGGCGATGTTCAGATCCCGCTGGGTGTTCTCGATCACCTTGGCCGCCTCGGCCACCTTGAGGGTGGGCGCCACGTGGATGCCGGCCTTGACCACGCTGCCGTATACCTTTTCCAACAGCCGGGCCGTGGGCGCGTCGGACCCGGAAACGATCTTCATGATCTTGTCCACGGTGTGCACCTTGTCCCCGGGGTTGATCCGTTCCGGCGAATAGCCAACAGTGAAATCCCTGCCGAAAACAAGGCCCGACTCCTTTTCGAGGATCGGCACGCACACCTCTTCGGTGGCTCCCGGGTAAACGGTGGATTCGAAAACCACGCAACTGCCTGCGGCCATATGGCGGCCAGCGGATTCGGACGCGCTGCGCAGGGGGGTCAGATCCGGAATGCGGTACTGGTCGATGGGGGTCGGAACGGCAACGATGATCAGCCGGCAGTCGCCGAGGGCCGCGGGGTCGTCCGTGTAGGCCACCGTGGCGGCGGCCATCTCTTCATCGGAGACTTCCAGGGTGCGGTCCCTGCCGGACTTCAGCTCGGCGACTCTGCTGGATTTGAAATCGTATCCCACCACATCGAAGTGCCTGGAAAGGTGAACGGCCAGGGGCAGCCCGACATAGCCCAGGCCCACCACCGCTATCTTCTCCTGTTTTGCAGCCAGCGCATCAAAGGTCAACATCACCCGCTTCTCCTTGAAATGAATGCGTTTTACAAATACCGGAATCCGCCTGCAGGCCGACGTCCGGTTGCGATCGGAGGCCAACATACATCATATCCAACCGAGATAAAAGAACAATCCAACCGGCTAACGGCAAGTCAAGCATCCCCCACATCCCTTTCGACCTATTGATCGCCGATGAAAAACGGCCTGAAATCCGATTCCGGGCGTTTGAGGGCATCGTCGATCAGCGTCAGCAAACGCTTGCGACACCCGGGCAAACGGCCTTCCAGGTTGATGTAATTGGTGTAGTGATCGCTGGTCAGCCGCGACTTCACGTCCAGCCGGCGGATCATCGCGGCCGCCTCTTTGAGCACCCCGTGTGGCCCCAGCATCTCAAAGGCGCCGCTTTCCACCATCTTGAGCAGCGGCGTGTGGCGCTTGGGCACAAACGTCCGCAGGCGGATGAAATCCGGGGCGATGCGATTGAGCACGTCGGCTGTCCGGGTGGCGTGCGACCGGGTACCCGCCGCACCGCCGATGCCCAGCATGACATAGAGGCTCAGTTGAATGCCGGCGGCCATGGTCCATTGCCCGGCTTCCGCCTGTTGCCCGGCGGTGGTGCCTTTATGGATCAGCCTCAATATCTCGTCGTCTCCGGATTCCAGTCCCACATGGATGCGGCTCAACCCCGCATCGCAAAGGCGCTTCAATGCATCAGGCCCCTTTTTATGGATGTACTGGCTGGAGCCGTAAACGGTAATGCGCTCCAGGTGCGGAAAGATCTGCCGGGCATGGGCACAGACGCGGCAAAGGTCGTCGGTGGGCATGGCGATGGTGTTGCCCGCCGGAAAGAAGAGCCGGCGGACACCGCGGCCATGAAGGTTCCGGGCCTGATCCAGGTCGGCGACAATGTCCGCCACCGGCCGCACCCGGTATCGGGGGCCCTTCTTGTAGACCATGCAGAAGGTGCAGCGGTTGTGGGGGCAGCCGACGGTGGCCTGGACCAGCAGGGAGCCGGCTTCGCTGGGGGGACGATAGATGGGGCCTTCATAACGCATGTCGAATGTCTAACCTGGTTAATCCGCAAACAGACATTTGCAAGCATTAAATTTTGAACCGATAAATTTCAACATCCAACTCTCAAACGAGATCGAAAACCGACGGTTGTTTGCCATCACCGGCTGCAATTGCCTTTCGCACGGTTTGGAATTTGTTTATTGTGATTTATTTGGAATTTGTGATTTGTTATTTTCTGTTTTTTCTACCCTGTTAACTGCAGCAGTTTCAACAGCTGCCGCAGCTCCCCCGGACGCAAATGCCGCCAGGATCCTTTCCCAAGGTTGCCCAGCTTCAAATCAGCCACACGGATGCGGTGCAGGCGGACCACCCGGTTGCCCGCTTTTTTAACCATCCTGCGGATCTGCCGGTTCTTGCCCTCCATCAATACGATGCGGAAGCGATTGCCGGAGATACGGCGCACCCGGGCGGGCCGGGTCATCACGCCGGACAGCGGCATGCCTTTTTCCATGGCGGCAAGGGCCTGATCGGCAAGGGGCCACTGCACGGTCACGTCGTACTCTTTTTCGTGGTCAAATGAGGGGTGGGAGAGGCGGTGATGGATCCGGCCGTCATTGGTCATCAGCAGCAGACCGGTGGAATCCTTGTCCAGCCGGCCAACCGGAAAAAGCCGCTGGGGCAGGTCGACCAGGTCCGTGACCACCGGCTCCCCCCGGTGCTCGCAGCTGGCCACAATGCCTTCGGGCTTGTTGAGCATCACGTAGACGAGATGATCCGGTTTCCCCACCGGCACGCCGTTGAGATGCACCACATCCGTGTCGGGATCCACCTTGGTGCCCAGGGTGACCACCACGTTTCCGTTGACGGCGACGTTACCGGCAAGGATGTGCGCCTCACCCTTGCGCCGGGAACAGGCCCCGGCTTCGGAGAGGAACTTTTGCAGGCGAACCATTGCCATGGATAGTTGTGCGGCCTTTCGTCAGGACCGGCAGTCAGTGTGCCTCAAAATGGATTCT